>JAPOYZ010000365.1 GCA_026706325.1 Candidatus Aminicenantota bacterium | reverse complement strand
GCGTCGCCGGATCGTCCGGCGAGTCCTGGGGCCAGGAGACCAGCCGGCCTCCGTTGTCGGGGAAGAGCAGCGACTCGTTGCGGTAGACCAGTTGGAATTCGTCGAATTCGATGGACCCCGAGGGCGGGTTCTCCACGTCGATGAACGCCGCCAGGTGGAAGAAGTCGTCGTTGAGGTGTCCCTGGACCTGGTCGATGGAGCCGTAGTCATAGCGCCGGGCGACGCCCCCTTGCCGGGTGGGATTGTTTCCTCCGTAGCTCCAGTACGAAGTATCGTTCCAGAGCCGGTAATCCACTTTGTGCCACTCGCCGTCCATCAGGAAATCGGTCAGCAGAAACCCGGTGTAGGCCCAGTTGGACGCCCTCCAGCCGGGATCGTCCACCATCTCCACGTTGACGTAAGCCTGGCTCCACCAGATCAACTCCGAGCCGTTGGGTTTCCAGTCGTTTCCCCGCACCCAGACTGTGACCCTGGCGTCCCTCAGGTCCGGGTCTCCGGCGGCGAGGCAGGGGCCGGGATCCCGGTCGGGGTCGAGGCAGCGGCCGCACCACAGGTATTTGGTCAGGTGCAGCGTGCCGATCCCGTCGTCGTGGTTGTGGTCGTTCCGGCTGGGCTCGGCCAGCCTCACGTATCCTCCAGAGGGCCCGCCGGAGGCGAACAGGGACTGGTTCAGCCAGGAGTCCCAGCCCCCCATTCCCTCGTCCCAGCTCTCGTGGTAGTAGGCGGCCAAACGGGGCGGGAGGGGCCGTTGGGCCGTCCGGTACCCGTAGTCCTTCGATGGGCCGTACTCGAAGTAGTAGGTGGTGGGTTCTCCGTGAGGATGAATGGAACCGTTGACGGTCAATGCCCGGGTCCCCAGGGCGCTGCCCGATCCCGTCGTCACCGTGGGCGCATTGTCCGGGCCGGGGCGTTCCGGCGCTCCCGTGCAGGCCATGAACCAGAAACAGGCTCCCGTCACGAGTAAGCCCATGACCTTGGTTCGATTCCGAAAGAATCGGGACGGGCGTAAAGAATGCGAAGTGGCTCGCGATGCCCGAAACCTGGACTGTCGCGGCGGGCACTCAAGTCGTCGCGTCAACACGTCCTGCCCCCTTTCGCGCGGATTCTAACATGGGACCGGCGGAGCGTCCCTTGGGAGAGTGTCAGGCAGGACGATTCATTCTACGGTGCCTTTCCTTCCGTCCTCGGCTTCCGCCGTCTCCCAAGTCGCTCGAACCGCCAGGAAGGCGATTCCCCGGAGCAACCGCTCAAAAACAAGGTGATGCAACGGGTAAAGGGCGTACCAGTAGGCGAGGCCCAGAAATCCCCGGGGGTCGAATTCGGCGGTCTGCCGGACCCTTGACCCCGATCCGTCGGGTTCCACCTCGAATTGGAGCCAGGCGCGGCCGGGAAGGCGCATCTCGGCGACCAGCCGGAGCAGCCGGTCCTCTTCGTACGCCTCCACTCGCCAGAAATCGATGGTTTCGCCAACCGCCGGTTGGTCGGGACTCTTTCGTCCACGCCGCATGCCGGGACCGCCGGCCAGCAGGTCCAGCGCACCCCGAATTCTCCAGAGCCAGTCCGACCCGTACCATCCCGACTCTCCTCCGATTCGCCGAATCGACAAGAAGGCCTGTGTGGCCGGAACCGGGACGTAACGAACTCGAGAATCCACGATCCGGGTCCCATAACGGGCTCCGGCCCGCGTCGTGGCGCCGCCCAGGGAAGAGATGGCGTCTGACCAGCGTGTCTCCGCGAACTCACGGTCCTCGTTGACCAGCGCCCGCCGGATCGCCTGGGCCAGCCCGCGAGGCCGGAGGCCGAACGTCTCGAGGGCTTGCGCGCCGTCGACGACAGTTTCGTTGCGGAGGCTCTCCACGAGCTTGCGGCCCACCCTGGCGTAGATGGGAGTGATCAGACCCAGCCACAAGCCGGACAGCCGGGGAGAGAGAACGGGAACGGAAATCATCCTTCGGCGCAGCCCCCGCTGGCGGGCGTATTCTTCCATGATGTCGGCATAGGACGCTTGTTGGGATCCTCCAATCTCGATGATTCGGCTCTCTTCAAGAGGAGTCTCCAACCCGGCGATCAGGTAGTCGATGACGTCTTCCACGGCGATGGGCTGCGACATGGTGTGAACCCAGCGGGGAGTCAGCATGACGGGCAGCTTCTCCACCAGGGACCGGATCATCTCGAAGGACAAGCTTCCCGACCCGATGATAATTGAGGCCCTGAATTCGATGGTGGGAATCCCGGAGCCGCGGAGAATCCGGCCCACCTCCTGCCTGCTCCGAAGATGGCCCGACAGTTTTGAACCGCTCCCCAGTCCCCCCAGGTAGACGATGCGCCCGACGCCCGCCTGCCGGGCTGCGGAAGAGAACGCTTTCGCGGCCCTTCGATCCTGGTCGGCGTAGTCCCCCGCCGAGGCCATGGAGTGCACCAGGTAGACTGCCGTGGAGATCCCGCGCATGGCGTCCGGGAGCGTCTCCGGCTTGAGCAGGTCCCCTTGCACCACCTCGGTGGTTTCATCGGCCTGTGGCCTGAGGACCTCCGGCCGCCGGACCAGGCACCGAACCGCGCAGGCATCGGCTTCGAGCCGGCGGAGCAACCGGCCGCCGATATACCCGGTAGACCCGGTCAGCAGAATTGTTCCCCGTACACTGGACACTTCCGTCGCCTCATCCCGCACAGACTGGTGCCGAAACCTTCGGCTCCCTGTATCCATTGTCCGAAATTTCAGCAGCGGCGGAGGAGGAGCGGCGGAGAAGGAGCGGCGTCTTCCAGACGCCGACCTCCCCGGATCAAAACCGCATCTTCAACCGCACCGTGGCCAGCCGGCCGGGCGCCAGGGCGGTGCCCGAGAACAGGCCGTTGAAGTTGATCACGTTGAGCCGATCGGTCAGGTTGCGCACGTCGAACTGCACCGAAACCGATTGCGCTTCGGCCTCCCAGATCCGGGCCCCGACAGAAAAATCCAGGCTGAAATTGGGCCGGACTCTGGCCCGCTCGAAATTCACCCGCGCCAGAATCTCCGGAGCAATGAAGTGCTCTTCATCGGCGCCGGAATCCGGCGCCTCTCCTTCTTCCTCGTCCTCACCCTCATCGTCGTCATCGTCGTCGGCCAACTCCACCGGCAACCCGCTGCCGTACCGGACCCCGATCCCAAGCCAGACCCGCCGGTGGAGATCGAACAGGAACCGCGTGGCGACGGTGTTGCGCTGATCCTGACTGATGGGAAACCGCTCGACCACATCCCGCAGCTCCTCCGCCTCGCCTCCCTCGATGAACAGCCCTCCCGTTACGGGCGAGGTGGCCCGGCCCAGCATGTTCGAGTAGCTGAGGTAGGAGGAGACCCGTCTCCAGCGCGGCAACTCGAGCCGGACTTCAGTCCCTTCGATGCGGGCCGTGTCGAAGGTGATGGGGAACGAGACGCCCGTGTTCAGAAAGACGTCGTCGTCGATGTAATTCCGAAACGTCCGCCAGTAGTGGTTCAGATCGATTCGCAGAACGTTGGCCACGGTCTTGCGCAACCCGATCTCGAAGAAATGGGCCCGGCTCGCGGGCACCGCGAGATTCCCTTCGACGGCGTCGATCTCCAATGCCGGAGCGCCGCTGGACAGCAGCAGATTCTCCATGGGAGGCGGTTGGAAGATGCGGTCGTAGGAGGCGAACAATTGTATTTCGGCCTTGGGGACGTAGTAGCTGACGGCGGCCCTGGGGCTGACGGCCGTGTCCTCCACCAGCAGGCTGTAGGTATCGAAGCGGACCCCCAGAGTCGTGGCGAAGTTTCCGAGACGGATCTGGTCCTGAACGAACAGGCCCGTCTCCGTGCTGCGCCGCTCGTCTTGGAAATCCAGGTCCGGGCGGCTCAATTCTCCCGGTGCCGACAGGAGAAAGGCCTCGCGGATGTCGTTGATCCGGACGTCGCCCCCGAACTTCAGGGTGTGCCGATGATGGTCGACGGTGACGTCGCCCACCACGGCGGCTTCGCGGAATCCGCGATCCTGCTGGACATGGACCGGGGTTGCCAGCGGGTTGCTCCACAGCTCGCTGGAAAGGTCACGGATCATTCCACGTATGGAGCCCAATGTTCTCGGCGAGATGGTCCGCTGGTAGTGGATCTGCCCGGCCATCTCACCCATGCGGCGATCCTGGCGCTGTCCCGCCGCCTGCTGTTCCAGGTCGTTGGGCACCAGAAACCCGGTACGGTTGTATCGGAGGTAGGCGGTCAACTGGTCGCGAGGGGAAAGGTCATGGGCCAGCCTGGCGTTGACGCCTCCCGCGCTTGCCCGGTTGGTAAAGTTCTCGATGGAGGGCGGGTCCAGGTATCGATCCGTAGTTCCGGCTTGCAGTCCTAGCGAGACGGAGGTGCGGTCCGCGGCGAACTGGTGGGACATGGAACCGAACCAGGTTCCGTATCCCCCAGCCTGCAGATCCAGAGCCGTGTGGTGACCCCGCCGCTCGGCCCGGCGTGTGTCCAGCGCGATCACTCCCCCCAACCGGCGGCCGTACTCGGCCGGGATTCCGGCGGTGAGAACGTTCACCGCTTCGAACTCGTCGTTTTCGAACGCGGGGGCGAACGCGATGGATCGATTGTCGTAGAGGGGCATCCCGTCGATGACGTACTGGGTGTCGTATTCCGAACCTCGCGGGTGCAGGACGGCGTTGGCCTCCAGCAGCCAGCCGGGCAGGGTGGTCACGACGTCGATGGTGCTGCGGCCCAGAGTCGTTCCGGGAGTGCGATTCAAGTTCATCCGCCCCACTTGCATGGCCTTGGAGGGTTGCAGCGGATCCAGCAGAGGCGCCGAATCTTCGACCGTCAGTTCCTCGTGGGGTGTCCCGACCTCCAGGACCACTTGAACGGATTGCGGGACTGCCGAGCGGATCTCCACTCGCCGGGACAGATCTTCGAAACCGGCATGGGAGACCGTGAGCCGGTACTGGCCGGGACGCAAGCGCTTGAGGACGGCCTGGCCCGTTTCGTCGGCCGTCACAGTCGCGACGAATTCCGGGCTCCGGCCGGCGAGTCGGACCAGGGCCGGGATCGCGCCGCCGCTGGGATCGGACACCTGGACCGCCAGGCGTCCTTCCATGACCTGAGCCAAACCTGGCACAGGAGATCCCAGAGCTGCCAATCCGGTGAGAACCAACAACCGAGGGATGCGCAGCAAGAGATAGGACATACAACTCTCCATGATAGTCGGCACAGTGACGGGCGCCCAACCATCGCACTTGAGCTCTCTCCGCCTTTCCTCCTCCTCGTTGGTCCCTGAAACCGGGCTGTGATAGGTTTTCCGGAAAGACTCCGCCCCTCCACCGAAACCGAAGGAGCCATCATGCGGATGCCAGTGACTTTGTGCGCATTCCTGGCCTGGAGCAGCGCTTCCGTCCGGGCCCAGGATTCCGGACTGGAAATCGGCTCCCGGCTCGAGCTGTTCGTGGACCGCGCCCTGATCGAGGAGATTCTCGGGGACGCCCGGGTGGAACTCCGCCGTCCCGTTCCCAGGGAGGTCGTCCTGGTGACCGACCGGAGCTGGGAAGGGAATGCGTGCGGCCACTTCACCGTATTCCAGGACGACGGCCGCTATCGCATGTATTACCGGGGGTCGCACTTCGAGACCGGCAAGAGGCTGGTGCGTCCGCATCGAGAGGTGATCTGCTACGCTGAGAGCCTGGACGGGATCCGCTGGTACCGCCCCAACCTGGGCATGGTGGAGTTCGAAGGGTCCAAAGCCAACAACATCATTCTGGACCGGCTTCCCGTGGGCGGATCGGTTCACAATTTCGTCCCCTTCAAGGACGCCAACCCCGCGGCGGCGCCGGACGCCCGCTACAAGGCCGTGTCGCGAGGGAGTCCGGAACGGGGGCTCTACGCCTGGAAGTCTCCCGACGGCATCCACTGGGAGCTCATGGCCGACCGGCCGGTCATCACCAAGGGTTATTTCGATTCTCAGAACCTGGCCTTCTGGGATTCGGTGCGCGGCGAGTATCGCGAGTACCACCGGGAATTCAGAAAGGCCGCCGGGTTGCCGGAGGGAGCGCGCGGGCTCCGCGACGTTTTGACCGGCACGTCCCAGGACTTTCTGAATTGGACCGAGCCGGTCTGGCTCAGCTATCCCGGCGCGCCCGACGAGGAGCTCTACACCAACCAGATCCGGCCCTACCACCGGGCTCCCCACATCCTGTTGGGCTTTCCCAGCCGCTACATCGAGCTGGGATGGTCCGATTCCATGAGAGCCCTTCCCGAGTTGGAGCACCGGCGTCTGAGAGCCGGAGTCCATATTCGCTACGGTACGGCTCTGACCGAGGGCCTCTTCATGGCCGGCCGGGACCGGATCCGCTTTCACCGCTGGCAGGAGGCCTACATCCGTCCGGGACTGAGGCCGGTGGACAACTGGGTCTACGGGGACAACTTTCAGAACTGGGGCATCGTGGAGACCCAGAGCCACATCGAAGGAGCCCCCAATGAACTCTCCGTCTATGTCAACGAGAGCTACTGGAGGGGGGACGGAACCAAACTCCGCCGCTACTCGCTCCGAATCGACGGCTTCGTGGCCGTGACGGCTCCCATGGCGGGAGGCGAGATCGTCACCCGGCCTCTCGTCTTCGAGGGCGGGCGACTCACCCTCAACTTCTCGACTTCGGCCGCCGGGAGCATCCGCGTGGAGCTGCAGGATGCGGCGGGAACTCCCCTGGAGGGTTTCGGTCTCGACGACTGCTCCGTGGTCTTCGGCGACGAGTTGGAGCGGGAGGTCCGGTGGAAGGGAGGGCCCGACGTCTCCTCCCTGGCGGGCCGTCCCGTGCGGCTGCGCTTCGCGCTCCGGGACGCCGACCTGTTCGCCCTCCGATTCCGGTGACGCCGACCTGAACCATCAACACAAAGAGACTCATCATGCCATTGCGAGTGATCTTGTTCGTACCCCTGTTCTGGAACGGTGTTTCCGTCCGGGGCCAAGATGCGGGACTGGAGATCGGGTCGCGCCTTGAGCTGTTCGTGGACGGCGCCCTGATCGAGGAGACCCGGGGAGCCGCCCGGCTCGAACTTCGGCGGCCCGAACCCAGGGAGGTCGTCCTGGTGACCGATCGGAGCTGGGAGGGCAACGCGTGCGGTTATTTCACCGTCTTTCAGGACGACGGCCGCTATCGCATGTACTACCGCGGATCCCAATTCATCACGGGCGAAACCCTGAAACTGGGGCATCGCGAAGTGGTCTGCTACGTGGAGAGCCTGGACGGGATCCGCTGGTACCGTCCCAATCTGGGCCTGGTGGAGTTCGAAGGGTCGACATCCAACAACATCATTCTGGACCGGCTTCCAGTGGGCGGGACGATTCACAATTTCGTGCCGTTCAAGGATGCGAATCCGGCGGCCGCTCCGCCCGCCCGCTACAAGGCCCTGTCCAGCGGGAGTGAGTCACGGGGACTCTACGCCTGGAAGTCTCCCGACGGCATCCACTGGGAGCTCATGGCCGACCGGC
>JAPOYZ010000654.1 GCA_026706325.1 Candidatus Aminicenantota bacterium | reverse complement strand
CGGCGGGCGCAGGAACGGTCTCGGTGCTCGCGGGACTTTCACCACGGACTGTTAAGGATTCGTCGCGGTTATCTTTACGGACCCTTGATGTGGGCGCCGGCGAAGGACGAGGGGAGAATCGTGATCAACCGCCGAAAGTCGACGTGTACCTCTCGACCGGGCGTGAGAACGGTCAGGAGAGGTTCGGCGAAATGAAGCTGGTCGTCACCGGGAGCAACGGCTTCATCGGCCAGAACACCTGCCGGAGGCTCATCGAGCTGGGCCACCAGGTCATCGGCGTCGACGACCTCTCGGAGGGATCCTCCAGGCGCCCGGTGAATGGCGTCCGGTATCACGTCCGATGCGTCACCGACACGGAGTGGCTCCGCCGCCTGTTTCGGGAAATCCGTCCCTCTGCAGTGATCCACTTGGCTGCCGTGCCACGTGTCTCCTATTCGGTCCAGGAGCCTCTGCGGAGTGCGACGCCCAATCTGACCGGGACCATCTCGGTGCTGAACGCCATGCTCAAAGCGGGTCTCGTGGGAGAGAGCCGGCTGGTCTTCGCCAGCAGCAGCTCGGTGTACGGCGGCGCCGACACCCTGCCCACTCCCGAGACGCATCCCTGCAACCCTCAGTCGCCGTACGCCCTGACCAAGCTGCAGGGCGAACAATGGTGCCGGATGTTTCATCGCCTCTACGGCCTGGACGTGGTGAGCCTGCGCTACTTCAACGTCTTCGGACCCGGCGCCCGTTTCGGCGGGGCCTATTCCACCGTGTTGCCGGCGTGGCTCCATCACCTGTACGTGAATCCTTCGTACCAACCCTTTCTGGAAGGGGACGGCACGCAGACGCGGGACTTCTGCTTTATCGACAACGTAGTGCAGGCCAACGTCGCCGCGGCGGTTCGGCCCCACGGCTTTTCGGCTGAAGTGCTGAACATCGGGCAGGGACAGGCCCACTCCCTGCTCGAACTCCGGCAGGCCCTGGAGCAGATCAGCGGCAGGAAGCTTCCGCTGGAACGCCGGCCTCCCCGTACCGCTGACGTGGCTCACACCCAAGCGGACATCTCCCAGGCCCGGGCCGAGCTGGACTTCAATCCCACCATCGACTTCCGTGACGAACTCTCCCGGACGGCGGCCTGGTACCGGGAACGCCGGCCGGCGCCGGCCGGGAACGCCTGACGCGCTGCCATGGCCTGCGGCGCCGTAATTCAGCGAAATCGGTCAGACTTCAGTTCATGATCGAATGGTTCCGACATCTCGGCGCTTCGCTCTCCCGCTTCACCGAACGCTGGGTGCCCGATTCATGGGTCATCTGCATGTTTCTGACGGCCGCGGCCCTGCTGCTGGCGGTGGCCGGAGCCGGTGTGGGCGTGGAGGCGGCGGTCCTGGCGTGGGGGACGGGCATGTGGACCCTGCTGGAGCTGGCGATGCAATTTGCCATCGCCATGGTGGCCTCCCACGCCTGCGTGTCGTCGCGGCCGGTCTACCGTCTGCTGGACCGCATCGCCCGGATTCCGGATCCCGCGCGGCCGCTTCAGGCCGTGCTCCTTGCGGGCCTTTTCTCACTGGTCACCGGGTACCTCAACTGGGCCTTCTGCATCGTCGGCGGGGCCCTCTTCATTCCCTTCCTCTGCCGACACAATCCGAAGGCGGACGTCCGGATTCTCGTCGTCGGCGCCTACCTGGGGATGGGAACGGTGTGGCACTGCGGACTGTCCGCTTCGGCGCCCCTCATCATGGCAACTCCCGGGAACCCACTGCTGGAACCGGCCGCGGGCCAGCCGGTCGTCGATCGCCTGTTTCCAGTCACCCAGACACTGTTCAACCCCTTCAACCTGATCTACATGTTCGGCATCGCCACCGCCGGCCTGGCGACTCTCCTTCTGCTGCACCCCAAACGAGGGCGGGTCACGCTCACCCGCGAACGGGTGGAGGCCATCCTGCCGCAGCCTCCCCTGCTTCCGGAAAGGACCTCGACGCCGGCGGGGACTCTGGAACGTTTCAGGGGCTGGGTCGCGCTGGCTGTCGTCCTGATCCTCTATCCCCTGGGCCATACGCTCGTGACCCGCGGATTCGGGACGGCGTGGACCATCAACGGCTACAACATGCTCTTTCTGGGAGCGGCCCTGCTGCTGCACGGGCGTCCCGATTCGTTCGTCCAGGCCTGCCGCAAGGGCGCCGGCGCGACGTGGGGCATCATCCTGCAGTTCCCGTTCTATGCCGGCATCTTCGGAGTGATGAACAACACCACGCTGGGCGAGTGGCTGGGCGGATTGTTCGCCAGGCTGGCCAGCGCGGACACCTATCCCATCGTGATCTATGTCTACTCCGGCTTCATGAATCTCTTCGTCCCCTCGGGAGGTTCCAAGTGGATGATCGAGGCCCCATTCCTCATTCCCGCCGGCGAGGAGCTCGGCGTGTCCGTGACCACGATTCTGCTCTCCTATTCCTACGGCGACACCACCACGAACCTGATCCAGCCCTTCTGGGCCATCCCGATATTGTCATTGACCCGGATGCGATTCGGGGACGTGGTGGGCTACTCCTCCCTGGTGGGCCTGGCCTGCTTCTGCTTCAGCCTGATCGCCATGTTGCTCATCCCCATCCGGCTCTAGGAGCGGCGTGTTTCACGCGCCGACTTGTAACGGCGTGTTTCACGTGCCGATTGGAGCGGCGGCATTCTTGCCGCCGAACTCCAGTTGGGCAAAGGAGCGAGCAGGGAACGGGGGAACAGAAGAGGGGGGACAGGAAAGTCCCCCCTCCTGCGTTGACCGGAATGCCTGGCCGGGAATAGACTCGAATCGACCAGATCATTGCATGGCATCATCATGAAACGGCCGGTGAATTCGAACCTGACACTCCACCCGGCGTGGACGAGGAGGCATTTCTTTGCACGAACCACGCTGGGTGTGGGGACCGCGGCGCTGGCCTCGCTTCTGCCTCCCCAACTCGCCGCCGGCCCCGTGGATGGCGCAACCGGAAAAAGGGGACTGCCCGGCCTGCCCCACTTTGCTCCCCGCGCCAAGCGCGTGATCTTCCTCTACCAGTCGGGCGGACCCTCCCAGTTGGACCTCTTCGACTACAAACCGGGGCTCCACGAGTTGAGAGGCACCGAGCTGCCCGCGTCCATCCGGATGGGACAACGCATCACCGGAATGACGTCTCAGCAGGCTCAGCTCCCGGTGGCACCCTCCCTTTTCCGGTTCGCCCAACACGGCCAATCCGGGACCTGGGTCAGCGAACTGCTCCCTCACACGGCCCGAGTCGTGGACGACCTGCTGGTGGTGAAGACGGTGCATACCGAAGCCATCAACCATGACCCGGCCATGACCTTCATTCAGACCGGGAGCCAGCAGCCGGGCCGGCCCAGCATGGGCGCCTGGCTGAGCTACGGACTGGGCAGCGAGAACGAAAGCCTGCCCAGTTTCGTGGTCCTGGTCTCCAAGGGGGAGAACCGGGCCATGCAGCCCATCATGTCCCGGATGTGGGGAAGCGCTTTCCTCCCCTCCAGCCACCAGGGGGTCAAGTTCCGGGGCGGCGGCGATCCGGTGCTCTATCTCTCCAACCCTCCGGGGATCAACACGGCGACCCGGCGCCGGATGATGGACGGCATCGGAGAACTGAACCGAATCCGGATGGACTCCCTGGGCGATCCCGAGATCGCCGCCCGGATCTCCCAGTACGAAATGGCCTTTCGGATGCAGGCATCGGTCCCCGAGTTGACCGACGTCTCCCAGGAACCGGAGCGCACTTTCGATCTCTACGGACCGGGCTCAAGGACACCCGGGACCTATGCCGCAAACTGCCTGCTGGCCCGCCGCCTCAGCGAGAAGGGGGTGCGCTTCGTGCAACTCTTCCACCGGGGATGGGATCAGCATCTCAATCTCCCCAGCGCCATCCGGGAGCAGTGCTCCGCCACCGATCAGGCCAGCGCCGCGCTGGTCACGGACCTGAAGCAACGGGGACTGCTGGAGGAGACCCTGGTGATCTGGGGCGGCGAATTCGGAAGGACGGTCTACTGCCAAGGCCAGCTCACCGAGGACAACTACGGCCGCGACCATCACCCCCGGTGCTTCACCATGTGGATGGCCGGCGGCGGCATGAAGGCCGGCGCCGTCTACGGGGAGACCGACGACTTCGGCTACAACGTGGTCCGGAACCCGGTGCACGTCCACGACTTCCAGGCCACTGTTCTCCATGCATTGGGCATCGACCACACCCGGCTCACCTTCAAGTTCCAGGGCCGGCACCACCGGCTGACCGACATTCACGGCAGGGTGATGGAGGACTTCCTGGCCTGAAGCGGGCGGCGAACCCAGATGAGCAGGCCCCCCCTGCCGGCAGGTCGCCGGCTTCCTGGTTTTCCTACGAACGCGGCCGGCCCAACGCCGTGTAGTCCCCGGGGCGCCACGTGGCCACGCGCATCTCGTAGTGGAAGTCTTCCGAGACCTGCGTGTAGTAGGCGGTGACCGCCCGGCCGTCGGAGAGCTGGACAGTGCTGGGATACCCGCAGTCACGCCGGGGACAATCCGCGATGCGAATAGGTGGGCTCCAGGTCTTTCCGTGGTCCTCGCTGAGCCGGACGTCCACGCCGAAGTTGTTCCAACAGCGGTTCCCGTAGCTGAGGAGAACGCGTCCGTCTGAAAGGACGGCCAGGTTGCCCGTCACCTGCATGGGCAGACTCAGCGGCATCTGTCGCTGCCAGGTGCGCGCGTCGTCGCTGGACACGAACAGTTCCAGATGAACGTCGCGCCTCTCCTTGAATTCTCGCGAGGCGGCCAACCAGCGCCCTCCTCCCAGATGCAGGAGGTCGGTCTCGTTCCCCACGGGATTCAAGGGAACCCGATCGCCCCAGGTCCACCCGTCGTCGCGGCTGCGGAGCAGGTAGGCCTCCCGCAAGTCGCCCTTTCGGAGGTAGACCGCCGCGCATAGCGATCCGTCCTCTGCGATGCGGATGTTGCCGAAGGGGATGAACTCGTTGTCCCGGCCGGCGGGAGAATCGGGAGGCACGGGAAAGTCGCGGCTCACCTCCCAGGTCCGGCCTCCGTCGGACGAGCGGCAGACCCAGGCCCGAACCACCCGGCGGTGAGGCCCGCTCAGGACGCCTTTGGGCGCCCGGTCCGCCCAACCGCTGCAGAGGACGATCAGATCCCCGCTGGCGGCGAACCCGGCGGCGCAGTTCATCCGGGCCGTGGCCGGCTCATGCGCGGCCGTCCGGCTGCGAAAACGCCAGGTACGGCCCTCGTCCTCGCTGGCCCAGCAGTCCAGATCTCCCTCCCAGAGGCCATGACACGGCTGGTTGTAGATGAAAGCCACCAGGGTTCCGTCTTCCAGCCGTTTCAGATTGGGCCAGGCGCAGACCTTCTGGATGGCCGTCCGGATCTGGCTTCCCGAAGGACCCCCCGCGGTGTGGGCGGACGCGCGAGGAATCAGCGCCGGCAGGACCAGCGAAGCCGCTCCCGCTTGAAGCGCTTCCCTTCGATTCATGGAGTGTGCTCCCCTTTGGATTCTGTGACGGTGTGGGAGGCGCCAGTATAGCAGCCGACGGCGAAAGTCAGACGTGGCGGCGCGAACCGGAAAGCGTCGCGGACGGAAGGCGTGACGGCTCAAGATCAGGCGTCCGTTCAAAGACCGATCTCATCAGTTGAACCGAATTGCAATCATTCTCGTGATTCAATGTTTCTCTTGGTGCGAACGTTAGAGGTTGATGTGGAAGCTGCGTATCCCATCAGATCCAGCGGACCGCGAGCGCTCTCAAAGGACAACCCTTGCCGCTTAGCATATGCCCGTGATATACCACACCTGGTTGGAGACAATGTAGGCCCTAAGTCGAGGTATCGTTGTGGAAATCACTGCCAAGCTGTTTCGGAACGGTCGCAGTCAGGCCGTTCGGATCCCCAAAGCGTTTCGCTTCGAGGGAGTCGATCAGGTGATCATGCGGAAGGAGGGGGAGGCCCTGATTCTCGTGCCCATCCGCAAGACCTGGCAATCGTACGCGGAAGAAGCACCTTCCGTGGGCGACGAATTCATGGCGGAAAGACCCGAACTGATGGATGGTCAACGAGTCAAGTTTTGATGCGGTATATGCTGGATACCGATATCTGCAGTTATGTTATTCGAGCCAGAAACCCCCGGCTTTTGGGAACCCTTCAGGCAAAGGCGCTTTCGGGCGCGGAAATCTCCATATCCGCCATTTCATATGCTGAATTGAGACTGGGTGCTGAACGAACCCGACGGCCCGTTAGGTATCGACTTGCTATCCGGTTGTTCTGCGATCGACTGAACCGCATCATGGCGTGGGATGCAATGGCAGCGGAAGAATATGCCGTGCTCCAGGCAGAGTTGTTGAAGATTGGGAAACCCATCGGCGGCAATGACGCCATGATCGCCGCGCACGCTCTGAGCATCGGCTGTGTCTTGGTGACCAACAATCGGAAACACTTCTCCAGAGTTCCCGGACTTAAGATCGACAACTGGACCGAGTAGCGGTCGTCAGAGGGTGGCCCCATGTCCCAACATCGAAAGACCCGCAACGGATTCGACAACCCCTGGTATCCGGAGGGAGGGCCGGGGCGGCATCTCAAGACCCGGCTCAAGCGGGGTGACGTGCTGATCGGCCCCATGCTGGAGGCGTATGCCCATCCGTCCCTCATCAAGTTGTTCCGGCACGCGGGATTCGACTTCGTCTACATCGAGTACGAGCACAGCCTCTTCGACCTGCAGGACTTGGCCGACACCATCCTGGCCGCCCGCGACAACGGTCTGCCCCCCATCGCCAAGACGCCCCAACTGGAGCGGCAGGAGGTCTCGAAACTCCTGGAGGCGGGAGCGGTGGGCATCCAGTTGCCCCGGACCGAAACCCGGGAGCAGGTCCAACGGCTGCTGAGTTATCTCAAGTTCCCGCCGGCGGGAACCAGGGCCGTGGCGCCGGGATGGGGCAACAGCGACTACCGGGAAGTCATCGACTGGCAGGGCTGGATGGACGAGCAGGACCGGGAGACCGCGGTAGTGGTGCACCTGGAAACGGTGCGCGGGTACGAGAACGCGGAGGAGATCCTGAGCCTGCCCGGGGTCGACATGTGCTACGTGGGCCCGGGAGACACCTCCATCGAGTTCGGACATCCGGGCGACTACGACCATCCCGCGGTGCGGGGACCCATGGAGGAGGTCCTGGCGCTCTGCAAGAAGTACGGCGTCGCCTTCGGCACCACACCCTCCGGCGGAGCCGCCGCGGGCGAATGGGTCCGCAAGGGCGCCACCTTCTTCGAAGCGGAGTCGGAGTTGGGGTTCATCCGAACCGGAGCCGCCGCGCTATTGGACGACTACCGCGCGAACATCAGGCAAGGATAGGAGCGGAGCGGCGGTTTTCTTACCGCCGAATTCCCAAACGAACAACGGGGCGCGACTGTACGGGTGAATGAGGGGGCGACAGGAAAGTCCCCCCTCCTACACTCGCTCCACGGCGGCGGGACAGCGGACTCCCGTTCCACCCAGACCGCA
>JAPOYZ010000478.1:3865-7497 GCA_026706325.1 Candidatus Aminicenantota bacterium | reverse complement strand
CGATTTGGCCAAGCTGGCGGATCAGGGCGCCTATCTCCGTTCCCTTCGCGGCCGGCTCGTGGTGCTCGACGAAGTGCAGCGCGCGCCGGGGCTCTTCCAGCTCCTCCGCGTTCTCATCGACGAACGCATCGGGGGCGGTGAGCCCGCCGGGCAATTCCTCATCCTCGGTTCCGCCTCCATCGACCTGTTGCGGCAGTCGGGCGAGAGCTTGGCCGGACGCATCGCCTACCTGGAACTGTCGCCGCTGGACGTCCGGGAGACCGGCGAAGAGACCCGGACGTCACTCTGGATCCGGGGCGGATTCCCGCCCGGCTTTCTGGCGGCAAGCGACCGCCACAGCGCGCGGTGGCGGGATCAGTTTGTCCGGACCTATCTGGAACGGGACATCCCTCAGTTGGGGCCTCGGATCCCGGCCGAAACCTTGCGGCGGCTCTGGACCATGCTGGCCCATGGCCAGGGGGATCTACTGAACGCGGCGAACCTGGCCCGCGCCCTCGCCGTCGACGGCAAGACCGTGGCCAAGTACCTCGACCTGCTGGTTGACCTGCTGTTGGTTCGCCGGCTGCCGCCTTTTCTCGCCAACGTCCGGAAGCGTCTGGTGAAATCCCCCAGGCTCTACGTCCGTGACAGCGGCATCGTCCACGCGTTGCTGCGCCTCGATGATGAGGAGAGCGTCCTCGGCCACCCAGTCGCCGGAAAGAGTTGGGAAGGATTCGTCGTGGAAACCCTGATCCGGGCGGCCCCCGAGCGCACCCAAGCCAGCTTCTATCGCACCGCCACCGGCGTGGAGGTCGATCTGGTACTGGAGCTGCCAGGAGGCCGCCTCTGGGCCATCGAGATCAAGCGTGGACTCGCCCCCAAGGTAGAGCGGGGATTACGGGTCGCGCTGACCGATCTACAGCCGGAAAAGGCGTTTCTGGTGCACTCGGGCGAGGATCGCTATCCGAGGGGGGACAATCTCGAGGCCATCGGCATGGAGGCTCTGGCCGACGAACTCTCCAGCCAGGACGATTAGGCCTCATCATGGATCAGTAAAGAGCTGCCGTAGTAGATTCAGAACGATATCTTCGGATCGCGTCTTGCATTCCGATGCAAATTCCAATGCAAGGAAGGAGAAGAGTGAACATGAAACGATTCCTATTGACCGCACTGGTCGTTCTCATCGTGCATGAGGTGTTGGGATTCGTCATCCATCAGGTGCTATTGACGCCCTACTACCAGGAGACCTATTCCTTGTGGCGAATGCCCGAGGAGATCAACATGGGCCTGATCTATCTGGTCGCCGTAATCTGGTCCCTGCTCTTCACCTATATCTTCACCAAAGGCTATGAAGGCAAGGGCCCCATGGAAGGGATTCGGTACGGTCTGCTGGTCGGACTCCTGATCTGCGTCCCGGCGGCGTTCGGCACCTACGCCGTGCAGCCCATCACGCTCTCGCTGGCCATGGCTTGGTTCGTCTACGGGACGGTCCAGGTCGTCGCCTGCGGACTCGCTGCCGCCCTGGTCTACGAGCGGGCTTGACCCGGCGGCTTCAGCTTCGGGGCGCCGCGCGCTCCAGGCCGAACAGCCGAACGGCATTGCCGCCCAGGATCAACGCTTTTTCCGTCTCCGAAAGAAAGTCGCAGTGCACGCGGATGAAGTCGAGCGACTGCCGGTAGGTGCACCACTGCGACATTCCGTACGGGCTGTCGCTCCCCCACAGCAGCGACTCGGCGCCCACGCGGTCGCGCAGTACCCGTAAGAGCTTCCGGCCTTCGGGGTAAGGGTAATCGGGCCACTTGGCCGGCATCAGCATCTCGGCGTGCACCTGCGGCCGTTCCAGCACCTGCAGCAACTCCTCCGGCACGCCGATCCGGTGGATGATCGCAGCCGGCACCAGGCCGTGGGTGATCACGCACGGCACGTCCGGGTGGCGCCCGGTCCACTCGTCCAGCTCCGCAACTCGGCGCATGAACAGGCCCACCCGGTCGAGCGCGCGGTCGTCCAGGAACCAGAACACCGGAAGCGCCCGCTCCTCCACCGCCCTCCAGAGGGCGTCGAACGTGGGATCGTTCAGCGAGCGGTCGACCTGCAAAGCAAAGAACGCCGCCACGACGATCAGAAGGCTCAGCGCGACTCCGTCGATGAGGTCCTCGAGGGATGCTTCCTGATTCATGGGTGACCTTTCATGGGAACTCGTGCGGATCTACTGGTCGCACGGGGGGCCGAGGGTCCCGCTGCGGTCGATGAGACAGTCCATCCCGTTGGCGCCGGACGCGGACGTCCAGGATCGCACTGACCGAATCGAGGCACGAATGCGTCAAGAGGCCCGCCGTCTGCGACTGGCCTTCCACGGTCTTGCGGAAGCGTCGCCCCAGCTCGATCGTACAGCCGCACCTGGCAGTCCGTGGTGAAAGTCCCGCGAGCACCGAGACCGTTCCTGCGCCCGCCGGACAAGGCGCTATGGGCGCGCATACCAGGAGTATGTGCCCGAATCGCAACGCAGTCCGCGCCTGTGCAGGGACGGTCGAATGCCGTGATGACTTTTGCCACGGGCTGCTTGGTCTCCACGTCGGCTTCACATCTCGCACTCTGGACCAGTCGGGCGTGTACCGCGCCACTCAGCCCGGCAGGCTAGCCAGAAGCAACAAGGCCACCAGCAGCAACAATGCGATCCTGAATTGCCGGTCATCATCTTTGGTGCGTGTTCTCATACAGCCTCCTTCTGGAGAAGAGTCTCGACGTATCCGGAATCGGCGTTTCGCCAGTCGGCGGGCACAAGCGGGGCAGGTCGTGGCCTGCGCCGAAGAAACCTGGGGGTCAATGCCGTCGCAAGCCAAGTGCCATGGCTTGAACATCTCATTTCCTTCGACGGAGCTCGCATTTTCGCGCTCTATTCAATACAACGCCTGAAAACGGAATCGGTCACAAACTTTTTTCCCTTCGGGCGTAGAGGTCCTCGATGGCGATCTTCGCGGCGACGGGAAAGGGACGCTTGGCTAATGCGAGCTTCCGGGTGGGACAGCCAAAAAGCCGGCATCGAAGGTAACCGATCAGCCAAGCCGTAGTGGAGGGGCGGGGATCAGCGGTTGAGAAACGCGAGTCGAGGGAGATACCGCTCTCGAAGTACGCCACCGCATACCTGACCGGGCTCCCCCGCTACCTGAGCACCCCTTGCGTATTCGTCAACAGACGGACAGGGATGCGATGGGCGAATCCCCACAAGCCGTTGCGCCGGGCCGCACAGGGTCGGGTTGAAGGCCGGTCTTCACGAACTGAGGCGATTCCGCTGCAGCCATTTTCTGATGCAGGGGGTAGATGTGAGGACGGTACGGGCGATTGGAAAACGCCCCTCTCCTTTCCTCAAAAAATCCACGCAGGGATCGGCCGGCCGGCGGAGATGACCTCCTCCAGATACGAACCGGTCTCGGGGGGCAGAACGGCATCGTGGTCCTCCACATCCTCATGGATCCGGTAGCCCATGACGTTGTGCCAATTCCCGTCTCCCAGCTGGAGATTTGCGGCAAAGGGGTGGTCCACCCGCCACATGGAGTCTCCGGGCGGCGGACCGAACTCCGCCCGGCAGTCCCGGGCCGGAATGGGCGCCTCCAACCCGGTGCGCTCCTGGTTCAGCGGCCAGAGGTAGAGCTTCT
>JAPOYZ010000478.1:0-3855 GCA_026706325.1 Candidatus Aminicenantota bacterium | reverse complement strand
CCGGCAGCTCGACCACACCCTGGCAGCTCGAAGGGGTGGTCCGGGCGATGGAGATGGCGCCGCGAACATCGATGATCTTCCTCCAGCTCCGCCCCTCGTCCCGTGACCGCCAGACCCGGATCGAGTGGAAATCCTGCGGCCCGGGCCGGGCCGCAAAGAGAAGCGATCCATCCAGATCCCGGATCAGGCTGGCCTCGCTGGAGGAGTCGGCGCCGGTCACCATGACGAACGACTCGGGTTGCCACCGGCCTCCCTGCCGGCTCCAGCGAAGGACACCGGAGCCGCCCGGCACGCGGGGGTCGTAGCCGTCACCGCCCTTGCGCGCGGCCGCGGACACGCACAGCAGGAGATCGTCGCCCGAAGGAATGGCATTGGCGAGCCCGCCGTTGTAGATCCACCACCCTTCGACCATGGATTCCGGCCGGAACCTCTGCGCATCGGTCCGCCGCATCCGTTCGCCGTCGAAGGACAGTTGGAACACCTCGAAATACTGGTAATTCTCCTCCAGACTGTACTCGGCTCCGTCGGGGTGGTCCGTCCCCTTCTTGCGCCGCGCCAGCGCCAGGCTGATGCCGAACCCCGTCCCCGCACCCGGGTGATCCGCTCCCGAGGCGGTTTTGGCTCCCAGGGGAACGAAGCCACCCCGCATGGGGTACTTGACCATGATGGACGTCTTCCCCGGCGGATCGGAATGGGGATTCGGCTCGTCGTGATTGCGGTGGAGATTCAGGGTCGAGCCCGGAAGAATCCCATCGACGGAATCGAAGAGCACCACGTCGTTTCCGACCTCGTAGTCGCCATGGCCGCTCTTGTGGCCCATGACCCCGTTGCGGATGCGCACGTTGACGAAGGCTCCGCCGGTCGAGGGCCCGGCCTGGAAGGGGAGAATCAGGCCGTAGCGCCAGCGCGCGCCCTCCGGCATGACCTCCGGCACCGTCAGGACGGGAGCCCCCCGGGTCACGCTCAGGATTCCGCTGCCCCCCTCGGGAATTTCGTCTCCGGACGAAGCCGGAGCCTCTGAAGCCGGACCCCGTGTCCCGCATCCCAGCGGCAGCACGGCAGTGGCGGCAAGCGCGGCCGTGAGCCGTTTCTGGAACTGGCGCCGATCGATGGTTTGAGACATGGCCACCCTCCTCGTTGACTCTCCGGGATCTCGGAAAAGGCATGCTATCATGGGCCGCCGCAGGCACACAGATGGCTAAAAAACACCTCGGATACTGTCTCATGGCCCTTCTCTTGACTCAGACGGTGAAGGCTCGAAACCCGGACCCGATCGTCTACGTTGCCGGAGGGAGCAGCCGGATCGACATCCACACTTTGGACCTGAATCGGGGAATCCTGGAGAAGCGGGGCTCCGGGGCCCTGCGGCCCACCGACGACTCGGGCAGCTTTCCCTACGTGGCGCGGCATCCCAACGGGAGATTCCTGTATGCCCTGGACCGGTTGGAACCGCCCCACGTTGTTTCCCTGGCCATCGAGGCCGGGGACCGCGGCCTGCGACGGGTTTCACGGACCCCCGTCGGTCCGGGATCGCCTCCTCACCTCCACGTGCATCCCTCGGGACGCTGGCTCCTGGTGGTTCACTATCATCCCGGAGCAGGCTACGTCTCGGTCCTGCCCCTGGGTCCCGACGGAGCTGCGGGAAACCCCGTGCAAACGAGAGAGGTCGGAAAGAAGACGCACATGGTCCAGGCGGACCCCGGTGGCAACTACTATTTCGTTCCCTGCACCAACTCCGACTACATTGCCCAGTTCCGTTTCGATGCCGAGTCGGGCCGGCTGGAACCGAACGATCCGGCGGTGGCTCCCACGGACAAGGGAGCCGGTCCCCGGCACATGGCTTTTCATCCCGGCGGCCGCTTCGCCTACGCCGTCAACGAGACCAACAGCACGGTCCACTCCTGGCGCTACGACGCAGCCACCGGCCGGCTCTCCGGCAGGGAGACGGCCGACTCGCTGCCCTCCGGGTTCGACCGCAGCGAAAACACCGGCGCCCACATCCTGGTCTCTCCGTCGGGGGAGTTCGTCTATGCGTCCAACCGGGGACACAACAGCATCGTCATCTTCCGGGTGGATTCCGGGTCGGGGCGGCTGGAGCGGATCGGCTGGGAGCAGGGTGGCGGATTGATCCGGATTCCGCGGAACTTCGACATCGATCCCGGCGGACGGCTGCTGCTGGTGGCGAATCAGGACGCCGACTCGATCCACATCTTCCGGATCGGCTCCGAAGGCCGCCTGACCCGGATCGGGGACCCGGTTCCCACGAGCGAGAAACCCACCTTCGTCGGAATCTTCGACCGGATCGACTGATCGCCGCCGTTCCGGTGCCACCGCCCGTCAGGATCGGTCCAGACCGTCCAGGACCCCCCGCATATAAGCAAAGGACTGCTTCATGCCCGGCAGGGGGTTGTCCGGTTCGATCTCGTATTCCAGGTTGACGTGGCCCGCATAGCCCATTCGGATCAACTCCCGGAAGATGTCGGCCACCGGCATCTTGCCCTCACCGATGGCGCACTGGCTCCTGTGGTCCGTGAAATCCCGCAGGTCCTTCATGTGCATGTCCAGAATCCGGCTGCCCGCTTCCCGGACCGCGTCCACCACGTCGACGCCGGTGCGGGCCGTGTGGCCCACGTCGACGCACAATCCCACCCGGGGGTCCATTCCCTTGATCACCTTGAGCCCGTCGGAGGGCGCCGGAAAATGCTGGTCCTCGGGGGCGTGGTGGTGGAGGCCCGCGGCGATGCCGTAACGCTTGACGTATTTCTCCACCCGCGGCATGACCTGAGCCGTGGGAGCGATCGCCATAAGAGGCATGCCGCACTGCTTGGCGTACTCGAAGAAGAATTTCACGGCGTCGTCCGTGTTGTCCTTGATGGGGATGACCCCTCCGCCGACGATCCGGAGACCGGACTTTTCGAATTGGGCCCGCGCACGCGCCCGCTCCGCCTTCGAAGTCTCATACGGAAGGTGAAACGACTTGATGTTGACGTAAGGCGTCCCCAACGCCCGCACCATTTCGATGGCCCCGGGACGGGGGATGTTCCGCAGCGAGTAGCTGGCCACACCCAACTTCAAGGCCCGCTTCTTCGCATGCGCCACCTGAGTCCGGCTTGAAAAAATTCCCGCTGACGCCGCCGCCACACCGAGCTTGAAGAGTCCGCGCCTGGATGTTTTCATCTCCCCTCCTTATTGCTCATCTTCCCAGAGATCCGTGCTCAGGTATTTCAATCCCGAATCACAGATCATGACGGCCACCGTCTTCCCGGCGCAAGGCCCGTTCAGGAGCTGCAGCGCGCCCGCCAGGTTGGCGCCGCTGGAGAAACCCGCGAAGATCCCTTCCTCCCGGGCCAGGCGGCGAGCCATCCGGATCGCCTCGTCGTCCGCGACCTGCAAATAACCGTCCACGTGGGCGCGATCGATGCAGGCCAGGTCGGCCATGGAGTAGCCGCCTCCCTGGATCCGGTGGCCGGGATGATCGGCCTCCTCCCCGGCCAGGACCGCGGCCCCTTCCGGCTCCACCACATAGCACCGGATCCCGGGATCGTACTCCTTGAACGCCGCCGCACAGCCGGCAAAAGTGCCTCCGCTTCCCACGAAGTCGCAGAAGGCCCGGATCGAATGGCCCGACTGCACCAGAAACTCGGGGCCGGTATGCAGGTAGTGGGCCCGGAAATTGCCCCGGTGCAGGAATTGATCGGCGCGAAACGCCCCGCGCTCCCGCACCAGTTCCCGCGTCGCCTGCTCCACCAGTTCCAGATCTCCCCCCGACACCTGTCCCGGAACCGAATCGGGAAGCTGATCCACCAGGACCACTTCCGCCCCCAGAGACCTCATCATGCGCGCCCGCTCTCCCGA
>JAPOYZ010000269.1 GCA_026706325.1 Candidatus Aminicenantota bacterium | reverse complement strand
TACTCCCGGTATGCGCGCCCATAGCGCCTTGTCCGGCGGGCGCAGGAACGGTCTCGGTGCTCGCGGGACTTTCACCACGGACTGTCACGGGCAAACTCATGCCGGGGACGGCGCGCCGAGCCGCAGGAACTCCCTGGCGCCGGCCTCGATCCAGGGTGAGGCCCCGGTCAGGAACACGCGGACGCCCGCGGCGGCGTAGCGGGCAAGGTTGTCGTTCCTGGCCAAGGTGCCCGCAACCCGCCCACCCTGCTGGATTCGCGCCAGTGCGTGGTCGATGGTCTTCTGCACCTCGGGGTGGTCGAGCTGCCCGATGAGTCCCATGGAGGCGGCCAGATCGCTGGGAGCCACGAAAAAAACGTCGATGTGGTCCACCTTGAGGATCTCGTCCAGGTTCCGGACAGCCACGATATCCTCGATCAGCACCATGAGCAGGATTTGATCGTTGGCGACTTCGAAGTAGTCGGGGACGCCGTAGCCCTGACGGCTGACGTAGAGTCCCCTCTGGCCGATGGGTGCGAACTTCCCGCCTTGGACCACGTTCTCGGCTTCTTCCCGGGTGTTGACGTGGGGAACGACGATTCCCTGGACACCCCGGTCCAACCCCCGGTAGATGATGGACTGGACGTTCCGGTTGACCCGCAGGATCGAGGTCATTCCCCAGATGTCGCAGGCGCGGGTCAGGTCCGGTATGTCCGCGAAGTCCACCGAGCCGTGCTCGGCCTCCAGCCAGACCCCGTCGAAACCCACGGTTCCAAACTGATCGATCTCATCAGGGCTGCCCAACCCACTGATCACATACACGTTTTCGCCGGCGGCCAGCTTCTGTTTCACCCTGTTCGGTCGAATATCCACCATGATCTCCTTTCGGCGCGGTGCCCCCGGACTATGAGGGACGGTCAAGAGACGGACGCGGCAAAGCGGCAGCCTGAATCATCTCCCGCAGCACCGGCAGAACGTAAACCCGGGAAAGGTCCACCGTCGCCAGGTCGCGGCAGAGGATTCCGATCTGCTGCGGCAAGGGCAGCGTCCGGTTCAGAATAAATCGATTCTCCCCTCCGATTCGGCACAGGCCGCCCGAAAATTCTCCCTGCTCCCGCACCAGGTCGATCTCCAGGCGGGCCAGCAGCTCCTCGAGCTTCTCCAGGATCTCCCGGTCGGTCATGCCCTCCTTCAGGTCGGCTGCACGGGCCTGATTCTCAGTCCAGGCCAAACATTTTCCGACCATTGTTGCAGAAAACGTCCTCGACCTGGGAATCGGTGAGCCGGAGCCGCATGGCGGCCAACTTCACGGCCCGCAGGGACTCCATGCCGACCAGGTAGGGTTGGATCTCGACGTGGGAGATCCGTTTCCAGTCGAGGGTGTCCTCATACAGCCACAGGAACTGGTCTCCGATTCCGACGCACCGGCCCCGAAAATGGCTGATGGGATAGTCGGAACCCCAGAGCAGCCGTTCGTGCCCGAAGGTGTCCACGATGGCCTCGAAGGCGCCGGCCTCGGTGACGGCCGAGGTGTCGAACCAGACGTTGGGAATCCCCTTCAGCGTATGGATCCCCTCGATGGTGTGGTGAGGATTGAAGCTCCGGGCGGCGTGGGCCAGGATCAACCGCATGTTGGGGTAGTTTTCACAGTAGTAGCGGATTCTGGTCTGGTTTGCCGGATCCGCGAGAGATCGGGGTTTGACCATGTGCAACGTCACGCTGAGCCCTTCCTCATGGGCGATGCGGACATGCTCCTCGGTCAGGAACTCCTCGATCTCCGCGTCCTGCGACGAGGGCCTGTCTTCGACGAAGAGATGATAGACCTTGAGCCCCGCCATGGACAGGCGCCGCACTTCCTGCCGCACTTCCTCGGGATCCTGCCGCGGGGAGACGATCAACTGTCCCCGCGACTTGGGATCCTTGGCGGCCTCCCGGGCGAGGAATTCGTTGGATGCGCGGTAGGTCGGCTCGTAGAGTCCGCCTCCGAAGAAGAGTCCGTGGGTCTCCCGGCCCGGCGTGATCCATTGGATCTGTTCCTGAAACACCTCCAGGGTCGCCTTGTGGGGACCAACGGCCAAAGCCGTCTGGACCTTCCAGTGCCACAACTCGTACAGGTGGGCGTGGGCGTCGAAGATCGTGTCGGGGACGAACGAATCCAACTCCCGGTGAAAGAATTCCAGGTCGTAGTCTCTTTGTTCCCAGGTCATCTTCATTTCGCGTCTCCCGAGAGTCAGACCATCAGGTCTCCCCCGTTGATGTCCAGTGAGGCGCCGGTGATATAGGCCGCGCGGTCCGAGGCCAGGAAGGCCACCAGCTCGGCGACCTCGCCGGGCTTCCCCAGACGGGAGATGGGGAAGCTCCGGGCGTAGGATTGCATGCGCTCCGGATCGATGGTGTCCCGCACCATTTCGGTGTCGATGAGTCCGGGACAGACAGCGTTGACCGTAATCCCGTAGGGGGCTTCTTCTTTGGCCAGGTGCCGGGTGAACCCCAGCACGCCGGCTTTGGCGGCCGTGTAGTGGGCGCCGCCGAGGGTGCTGACGCTCTTGCCTGCCGTGGACGAGAAGTTGACGATCCGCCCCCATCCTGCCCGGCGCATGACGGGAAGCACGGCTCGCGAGCAGAGGTAGGTGCCCTTGAGATTGACGTTCACGACCCAGTCCCATTCCTCCTCTTCCATCTCGATGACCGCCGTCGGCCTCAGGACCCCCGCGTTGTTGACCAGGATGTGGATGGCGCCGAAACGTTCCAACGCGCGCTCCACGAGGCGCGACACGTCGCGGCTGCATGAGACATCGCCGGCCACGGCCTCCACCCCGGCGGCTTTCCCCTCCAGGGCTGCGGCAGTAGCCTGAAGGGTTTGCGGATTCCGGTCGTTGAGCACCAGCCGGGCGCCTGGGGACGCCATTCTCTCCGCCACGGCCCTGCCCATTCCCTGGGCGGCGCCCGTGATCAGCGCGACCTTTTCTGCCGGTTCAGGAGCCATCAGTCTTGCAACAGCCCGGTTTCCACGCCCGCTTCGCGGAACGCGGCCAGGGCCCGGTCCAGGTCCTGCCGCGTATGGGCCGCGGAAAGCTGGACTCGAATTCGCGCCTCTCCCCGCGGGACCACCGGAAAGCTGAATCCAACGACGAAAATGCCGCGGGCGTTGACCGCGCGGGCCATCCGAACCGTTCTGACCTCGTCCCGGATCATGATGGGAACGATGGGATGGCTTCCCTCGATGACTTCAAAGCCCAGCCGGGTCAGACCCGTCCGGAAATAGCGGGTGTTCTCATGCAGGGTCCGGCGCAGGCTGTCGTCCCGTTGAATCAGATCCAGCGCTTTGAGAGCGGCGGAGACGATGGGGGGCGCCACCGTGTTGGAGAAGAGGTAGGGCCGGGAGCGCTGCCGCAGATAACGGATGATCTCCTTGCGGCCCGAGGTGAATCCGCCGGAGGCTCCTCCCAGGGCCTTCCCCAGGGTGCCCGTGACGATGTCCACGCGGTCCATCACCCCCAACTCCTCGGGGGTGCCGCGCCCCGTGGCCCCCAGAAATCCGGTGGCGTGGGAATCGTCCACCATCACCAGCGCCCGGTAGGTGCGGGCCAGATCGCAGATTTCCGCCAGGCGTCCCAAGTCGCCCTGCATGCTGAAGACGCCGTCGGTGGCGATGAGGCGAAAGCGGCAGTCCCGGGTCTCCTTGAGCTTGCGTTCCAGGTCTTCCATGTCGCTGTGACCGAAAACCTTTCTCCGAGCCCGGCAGAGGCGGATTCCGTCGATGATGCTGGCGTGATTGAGGGCGTCGCTGAGAATGGCGTCCTCAGGTCCCAGCAAGGTTTCGAACAGGCCGGCATTGGCGTCGAAACAGGAGGTGTAGAGGATCGTGTCCTCGGTCCCCAGGAATCCGGAGAGCGCCGCCTCCAGTTCCTTGTGGATGTCCTGGGTCCCGCAGATGAAACGGACTGAAGCCATTCCAAAGCCGTGGCTGTCCAGGCCTTCCCGGGCCGCGGCCACGATCTCGGGGTGATGGGCCAGGCCCAGGTAGTTGTTGGCGCAGAAGTTGACGACGTCCCCGTCCCGGGTCCGGACGCGCGGCTCCTGAGGCGTGAGGATGACCTGCTCGTTCTTGTAGAGTCCCGATTCCCGGATTTCCTGGAGTTCGCCTTCCAGCCAGGATTTCACCGCTTGATAGGGCATGGGTTCTCCGTCTGAAGGGAAATCTACAGGTGTATCGCGCCTCTCGCGGCGGTGGTCCCGGATGTCTCCTGGACCGAGGCTCCGGAGTAGTGTGAGTAATCGGCGCCGGGACGCAGGATGATCTTGCAGGCTTCGCCGCTGGCCAGCAATTCCATGGCCTGGTGGATGTCTTCCAGTCCCAACTGCCGCGTGATCAGGGGCGTGAGGTCCACGACCCCGCTTTCCAACAGCCACCGGGTGCGGTACCAGGTATCGAAGATACGGCGTCCGTGGAGCGCCAGAACCGTCAGGTTCTTGAAGATCATCTGTTCGGCGACGTCGATCTGCACCGGATTCGAGGGGATCCCGAACAAGGTGACCCGTCCCCCGTTCCGGACACCGCGAAAGGCGGCGTCGATGGCCGACGGCGCGCCGCTCATCTCCAGGACGATGTCGACGCCCAGCCCGTCGTTGTTCCGGACCAGCCAATCGGCGATCCCCTGCGCGCCTCCGGCCCCGGTGGCGTTCAGGACCTGGTGTGCTCCCATTTTCCGGGCCAGGCCCAGGCGATAGTCGTTCAGGTCGACGCCCAGAATACGGGCTGCTCCCGAGGCGCGGGCAATCCCGACGGAAAACAGGCCGATGGCGCCGCACCCCAGAATGGCGACGCTCTGACCCGACAGGTCATGGGCATTGGTGGCGAAGACGGCGTTGCCGAACGGCTCCTGCAGGCTGGCCACCTCCGGAGACAATTTGGACCGGTCGTTCTGCCAGATCACCTTCTCCGGAACCGCTACGTATTCCGCGAAGGCGCCGTCCATGGCGATCCCGAGGATTCGAGTCGAGGGACACATGTGGGCCTGGCCGGTCCGGCACTGGAAACACATGCCGCAGGTGATGTGGCTCTCCGCGGAGACGTAGTCTCCCACGCGCACCCGGCTCACCGCTTTTCCCACGTCCACGACGGTTCCCGAGAATTCGTGGCCCAGGGTCAACGGCGGCCGGATTCGCTGCGCGCTCCAGTCGTCCCAATTCCAGATGTGGAGATCCGTCCCGCAGATGCTGGCCGCCTCGACGCCTACCAGGACCTGGTCCCGCTCCAGTTCCGGAAGCGGCACCTCCACCACGTCGAAACCTCTCCCCGGCTGCATCTTGCGGACCGCGACCATTTTCTCGGGCATGACGGCAGCCGAGTCTATAGCAGGCAAAAAATATTTGGTAGGGGTGCCCCTTGTGGCCACCCGCTTCGGACCGAAGCGGGGCCGCACCCGGTCGATCGCCGCGGCGACTTTTGGTTTTGGCTCCTATACAATGACCGGCCTGAAACCATGCTGACTACGGAAGGTTGCATCGGACGGTTGGGGCGGGTCCGGCGGTTGATGGAGGAGCGCAAGTGGGATGCCCTCCTGCTCACCGACTCGAGAAACGTCCGGCATCTCCAGTCCGTGGTGGTCGACCCCGGCCATCCGGTCCTGCTCTGGATCGAACGGCAGGGGACGCCGCTCCTGGCGACCGATTCCCAACAGGCCCCCGCCCGCGCCGAGGTGGTGCCCTTCGCGAGCTATTCGGCCAAGCGGGTCCTGGACCGGCCCTGGATGGAAGCCGTGGATGCTCTGGCCCCCAGGCTCAAGGGCCGGTCGGCCCCATCCATCGGGACCGACAAGGAGGCGTCGAACGGGTTGGCGTTGGGTTTGCTGGAGGACCTCTTCCCGGCTTCGACGTTGCGGGACGCCTCTCCGGAGCTGGACGATCTGAGACGCCGGCGGGACCCGGACGAGATCGTGGTCCTGAAACGAATCGCCGCTGTGGCCGAGGCGGGCTACGTCAGGGCGCGAGAGGTATTGTCTCCGGGCCGCTCGGAGTTGGAGGTCTACATCGAGATCGTTTCCGCCATGATCGAAAATGCCGGAGAGCCGATTCGGGTCGGCGGCGATTTTGCCACGGGACCCCGCAGCACGACGAGTGGCGGACCGCCCGTCGACCGGACGTTGGAGGCGGGGGACCTCAGTCCCTACGATTTCTTCCCCGAGTGTTGGGGATATGGCGCCGACCTCTGCAGGAGCCTCACCGTCGGGCCTCCCTCGGACCTTCAGCAGCGGGGATGGGAGATCGTCACGGCGGCGCTGGAACTGGCCGAGAGCCTGCTGGAGCCGGGCCGGCCGGCGCGGGAGGCGTACGAGACGATTCGCGCGTTCCTGGAGCGGGACCCGCTCTCCGCCGGCACCTTCTGGCACCATCTCGGCCACGGAGTCGGGATGGGGGGGCACGAGAACCCGCGCCTGGTGCCCGGCAGCCACCACGTCCTTCGACTCGGCGACGTCATCTCCATCGAGCCCGGTTTCTACAACCCGCAACTGCAGGGCGGCCTCCGGATCGAGAACACCTACTGGCTGACGGAAAACGGTCCCCGGCAGCTCAATTCCCATCCCACGGAACTCTATCTGGGTGGGTAGCTGGACCACCCCGCCCTTCCTGGCCAGACACTGGTTCCTGCTGGCGTTGGCGTTTTCAGTCGCCGTCCCAGTCTATTGGCCTCAGGTGTTGCGTCCGCTCCATGCGCTCGTCGATCCGGGGTGGAACGTGGCCGCGGTCATGCTGATCAACGGCCTGACGCTGGACGGCCGGAGAATCCTCAACTCCCTGCGCCGTCCGGGGCGGGTCCTGTCCGGCGTGATCATCGGCTATGTGGTCGTGGCGATCCTCGGTTTCGGTGCGTCAAGAATCCTGCTGGAGACCAGCCAGAGCTTGGCTCTGGGTGTCCTGGTGATCACCGCCATGCCCACCACCTTGGCCTCCAGCATCATCTGGACTCGCATGGCACGGGGCAACGCCGCCCTGGCTCTGCTGATGGTAGTAGCCAGCAATGGACTGGGTTTTCTCCTCACTCCGTTGATCCTGTTCCTGACCATCGGGACGTTCATGACGCTGAGCCTGGAAGAGATGATGGCGGGATTCGCACTGGTGGTTCTGGCGCCGTTGGTGCTGGGTCAGGGACTGCGCCTCACCGGTTCCGTGGTTCACATTGTCCAGCGAAACACCGGGATTCTGTCGAACGCTTCCCGGCTCCTGATCCTCTTGGCCGTGTCCGGCGCAGTCGTGTCCGGGGTCACCGGCGTGGAAACGGGAATGGGTGAGATGTCCAGTCTGGAGTTGGCCGCCGTCAGCCTGCTCACCGTCGCGGTTCACGGCGCCGCTGCGGTTTTGTGCTGGACCCTGGGACGGGTCCTGGGTTGGAACCGTGAGGACGGGACGGCACTCCTCTTTTGCGGTTCCCAGAAGACGTTGCCGGCGGCCCTGTACGTCTCCGCGGAGTTCCTCCCCGGCTTCGGTCTCGTTCCCATCCCGTGTGTGCTCTACCACGTCGGCCAACTCATGCTGGACTCTTG
>JAPOYZ010000330.1 GCA_026706325.1 Candidatus Aminicenantota bacterium | reverse complement strand
ATCTTCTTCAACTCTTCGCTCTCGGCCCGAACCTCGTCTTCCCAGGTCCGCTTCAACTCGTTGGAAGCCCGCTTGAATTCGGCCAGGCTCTTGCCCAGAGATTTGCCCAGATCGGGAAGCTTCCGAGGGCCAAAGATCACAAGAGCGATGATGAAGATGATCACCACTTCCTGAAAGCCCAGATTCCACATGATTGCCTCGTCTTGCTGGAGGGAAATAGTAAGTCACCGCGTCAAATCAAGTCAACCTGCAAGGACCCGCGCAGGCGCCGGGCCCGCCGTCATGAAGCCGTTCCGGGATGCGGACCGGGTCGGCGGCCGCGGCGACTTTTGCCGTGGCCGCTAAATGTTATACTGCCCGGCAACCGGCGCCATTCGGCGGTCTTGGGAAGATCTGGACGGAAAGGGCTCGGAAACTTGGACTACTCTGGAGACCGGTCGAACAAGGGGCTGGGAATTTTTCTGGTTCTGGCGATCCTGGTCGTCACCCTCCTCGGGGGCTGGCTGGGAGAGAAGGTCAGCGCTGGTCCTCCGCTCGAAGAGGACACCCATAAGCTTCTGAAGGCCTTCACGGCCACTCTGGATCGCATCCACTCGCGCTATGCCCGTGAGGTGGATGGAAACCACCTGATCGAAAGTGGCATTCGCGGTCTCCTCAGATCCCTCGATCCCCACAGTTCGTTTTTCTCCCGGGCCGACTACAGCAAGCTCCAGGAAGAACAGAAGGGCAAATACTACGGGCTGGGGATCAGCATCAAGGCGGAATCCCCGGGGAGCGGACGCGTGGTGGTGGAAAAACCACCTTCCGTCGGCACGCCGGCCTACAAGGCGGGCATCCAGGTCGGCGACGTGATCTCCAAAATCCGGGGCGAATCGATCGAGGACTGGGACCTTCTGGAAGAGGTCATCCCCAACCTGAAGGGTCCCAAGGGGACCACGGTCCAGATCACCATCGAGCGTCCCGGAGTCCCGGAACCGATCGAAATGACCGTGGAACGGGACGAGATCCCCATGTACACGATCGAGTTCGCATTCTACCTCCCGAACGAGGTCGGCTATGTGAAGATCAAGAAGTTCTCCGAGACCACGGGTGAGGAACTGAACGAAGCGCTGAAGCGGCTGGACGAATCCAAGCTCCAGGCCTTGATCCTGGATCTGCGCGACAATCCCGGCGGCGCCCTCAACCAGGCGATCCAGGTTGCCGACCGGTTTCTCTCCAAGGGCCAACTGGTGGTCCGGACTCGAATGCGTAAAGGAAGCGGCCACGAGTACGTGGCGCCCAAGGGGCGCGATCATGTTTATCCCATGGTCGTCCTCATCGACCGCAACAGCGCCAGCGCCAGTGAAATCGTGGCCGGCGCGCTGCAGGACCACGACCGCGCCTTGATCGTGGGCGAGACCAGCTTCGGCAAGGCCCTGGTCCAGACCATCTATCCATTGGAGCAAAACCGGGGCCTGGCCCTGACCACCGGCAAGTACTACACGCCGAGCGACCGGCTCATCCAGCGCAGCTATTCGGACAGCTTTTACGAGTACTTTTCGGGAAGACGCGATAGTTCTTCGTCGGAGCGGACCGAGCACAGGACCGACAGCGGAAGGCCCGTCTACGGTGGAGGCGGCATCACTCCGGATGAAGAGGTCTCCCGGCCGACGCATCCGAAGATCGTGCGTCAACTTGGCCTCAAGGGCGTTTTCCGTCAATTCGTGGAAAAGCTGTCCAACGGGGATCTCGATCCCAAGTTCCGTTTCCCCAGGCAATTGGAACGCTGGAACAATCTTTCGGAGGCGGAGAAGGACCGGCTTCGGCAGCGGCACCGGGTGAGCGACAGGATTCTCGACCGTTTCCGGCAATATCTCGACGACGAGAAGATCGTCTACAAGCGCGCCGATTTCGACGACAACCGGCACCTGATCAAGACCCTTCTGGAACAGCAGCTCATGACTCGGGTCCTGAGTGAGGAGGAAGGCCAGAGGGTCCGTTTGAGCATCGACAAAATGCTCCGAAGGGCCATCGAGCTCCTTCCCCGGGCGAAATCTCTCTTTGATAATGTCGTTGCCCTCAAGCAGGGCGATACCTAGATCGAAATGGCTCGGCCGGAAGCTGGAACAGACCGGGAACCGTTTTCTGCGCGGAATTTGGGGCCTTCCTCCCGGCGGGCGCCCGGATTGCGACGGTACTTGATCCGGAACGTTGCTGCCCTGGCCGCCGTGGCCCTGCTTTCGGGATGTAGTTCCCAGCGTCGAGTCGCCGTACCGGTTCCCACCGACAATTCGCCCGTAGCCGGGGCTCACCCGGCCGCCAATACTGAAGACGAGGCGCCGGAACTGGATGCGGAGATCCAGCGGAAGCTGGCCGAGAATCGCGTGAGGGAGCGGATCCAGTCTTCCCGGGAGTTCTACCGGGAGGGAGAGTCGCTGTTCAACCAGGGACGGCGGGACGGCGGCGGCTACTTCGAGAGAGCGCTGGATCAACTGAGGGAGCCTGCCGGTTCGCCCCTTCTGGACCGTCAGTTGGAAGAGGCGTATTTCTCTCTGTTGGGCAGGATCGAAGATCTGCGGCTGGATGATCTGGACAGTGTCCAGGACGAGGACAGTTCCATCGAATGGCTGGCCAACCGCAACGTCTTCACCATTCGGGTGGACCCGAAGTTGAAGCATCTGGCCAGCGAGGACCTGCTCACGTCGCAATTCGACGTCCCCGTGGTCCTCAATGAACGCGTGCTCCGATTCCTGACCTACTACCGGACGCGCGGCCGGGTCTTCATGGAGCGGGGGCTGCAGCGATCGGGCCGCTACCTGGAAATGTTCAAGGCGGTGTTTCGCCAAGAAGGGATCCCCTTGGATCTGATCTACCTGGCCCACATCGAGAGTCTCTTCCGGCCGCAAGCGCTCTCCAGGGCGCGGGCGAAAGGCATCTGGCAGTTCATTCCGGGAACCGGACGCCTGTACGGCCTCAGGCAGGACTGGTGGGTCGACGAACGTTCCGACATCCTGAAATCCACCGTTGCCGCCGCCCGGTATCTGAAACACCTCTACGGCGAGTTCGGGGACTGGTATCTGGCCATGGCCGGATACAACTGCGGTCCCCGGAGAATCGAGCGGAATCTCCGGCGCTACGGGCGCATCGACTACTGGGAGATGGCCCGGCGCCGCCTTCTGCCCCGGGAGACCAGGAATTACGTGCCCTCGTACCTGGCGGCCACCATCATTTTCAAGAATCCGGCCCGGTACGGCTTCCACGTCGAACGGGACCCGGAACTGAGATTCGAAATGGTTCCCATGGAGCACCAGGTGGATCTGGATACGCTGGCCGAACTCATGGAGGTCCCGGCCCAACTGCTGGACGACCTCAATCCGGAGCTGAGGAGGCGAGTGACCCCCCACAAGCTCCCTGGCTATCGGATGAAGGTGCCGGTCGGCATGGGAGCGATGGTTCAGGAAAAGGTGGCCCAGCTTCCACCCGAGAAACGGATCCGGCTTAGCCACCACCGGGTCCGCAAGGGAGAGACGCTGTCGCTGATCGCCCGCCGTTACTCCACGTCGATTCAGGCCATCGCTCAGGCCAATCGGCTCCGCAACATCCATCGGCTCCGGATCGGACAGGAGCTGGCCATTCCACTGTTCCCTTCCGCCAGGACCGGCGGGGCTGGAAGAGGGGGTTCGGCGGTCCGCCGTTCCAATTCGTCGGGGCCGCACGTCGTCAGCCGCGGCGACACGCTCTACGCCATCGCCCGCGCTTATGGCGTGAAACTCAAGGACCTGCTCCGCTGGAACAATCTGGGTCCGAGGCAGCGGATCTTTCCGGGTCAGAAGATCCTGGTTTCGCCGTAGGCAGGAGGGGGGACATTCCTGTCCCCCATTGGAGGGGCGGTTTTCCTACCGCCCGTCTTCATCGTTGTTGTGCGAGTCGGTAGGGGGAGAAGTGTAGAGGTGGAGAAGTCACCTCCCGTCGCGGACCAGTTTCTCGGTCTCGCGGGCGATGACCAGTTCCTCGTTGGCCAGGATCACCAGAACCTGGACCGGGGATCCGGGTGCGGAGATGCATCCCTCGCGGCCCCGGGAGTCGTTGGCGGCAGGGTCCAGGCGGATTCCCAGGAACTCCAGCCCGCGACAGATCTTGCGGCGGATCGCGATGCCGTTTTCTCCGATGCCGCCGGTGAACACGAGGGCGTCGAGTCCCCCCAGCACCGCCGCGTAGGCGCCGATGTACTTGCGCGTCTCGTGCACCATCACATCCAGGGCCAGCGCGGCTCTCGAGTGCCCCTGTCCTGCCGCTTCCTCCAGGTCCCGCACATCGCCGCTCACCCCGGAGATTCCCTTGAGGCCGCCGTCCTGCACCAGCCGGTCCCGCAGTTGGGCAGGGGTGAGGTTCTCCTTGTCCAGGAGATAGAGAAGCACGAACGGGTCCAGATCGCCGTTTCTGGTGGCGTTGGGCAGACCGGACTGGGGAGAGAAGCCCATGCTGGTCTCCACCGAGACGCCCCCTTTGAGGGCGCAGACGCTGGAGCTGCCCCCGAGGTGACAGGAGACGATTCGCAGCTCCCGGTCCGGATTTCCCAGTAGTTCCGGCGCCCGCAGGGAGACATAGCGGTGGGACGCTCCGTGGAAGCCGTAGCGGCGAATGGCGTGCGTCCGGGACCATTCGTAAGGAATTCCGTAGGTCCGGGCGGCCTCGGGAATGGTCTTGTGAAACGCGGGCTCGAAGACACCCACAAGCGGTTTCTCAGGCAGTACTTCCTGGAATATCCGAAACGCCTGGATGTAGGGCGGATTGTGAGCCGGCGCCAGAGGCGTGTACTCCTCCATGGCGGCGATGATCTGGTCGGTAATGAAGACCGAATCGGCGATCCCCTTGGCATGGACCGGTTTGAATCCCACGGCGTCCAGTTCTTCCAGGCTGTTCAGGACCCCGGTTGCGGGGTCGGTCAACAGCTTGAGAGCGTGGTCGACAGCGGCTCGCTGGTCGGGGCATTTCAATTTTCCCTTCAGCTCCGGTTCCCGGCCGCGCCGATAGTTGAAGGGAGAGGAAGGGCTGCCCACCCGCTCCATCCTGCCGGCGGCCAGGATCTCTTCATCCTCCATTCGGAAGAGGCGGAACTTGAGGGATGTGGACCCGACGTTGACGACCAGAACCTGCATGGCGGGAGTCCGATCCCGGTCAGCCGGCGGCGTATTGGGCGACCAGCCGACCGATGGCGATGGAACGTATCTTGGTTTCCGGAGTTTCGGCCCGGGAGAGGAGTATCAAGGGGACCTTGGCCCCGACCACGATTCCACCCGATTCCCCGCCGGCCATGTAGAGAATGGCCCGGTAGAGAATGTTCGCGGCTTCGATGTCGGGAGCGATGAAGATGTCCGTGTTCTCGACCAGAGGAGTCTCGATCCCCTTGCGGTCGGCCGCAAACCGGCTCATGGGGACGTCCAGGGCGATGGGACCCTCCAGGTAGGCGCCCGTCAACTGGCCTCTCCGGTTCATCATGGTCAGAGCCGCCGCGTCCACTGTGGCCGGCATGGCGGGGTTGACGAACTCCAGGGCGCAGAGGAGCGCAACGTTGGGCTCCTCGATGCCCAGGGCGTGGGCCACGTGAATGGCGTTGCGGCAAATCTCCGCTTTCTGGGCCAGTTCGGGGGCCAGGTTGATGGCGGCGTCGGTCATGATCATGAGACGGTCGATCCCGGGCACCTGAAAGACGATGACCTGGCTCAACTGGCGGCCGGTCCGGAGGCCCTTCTCCCGGTTCAGGACCGCGCGAATCAGCACGGAGGTGTTGATCTTCCCCTTCATCAGGAGATCCGCGGCACCCTCTCGAACCAGCTCAATGGCCTGGAGGGCCGCCGCGCTCTCATCCGGCTGGTGGATCAATTGTCCGGGGCCCAGGCGGAGTCCGGCGGCCGCCGCCGTGGGCTCGATCTTCTTCCGGTCACCCACCAGGACTGCCTCGGCCAAGCCCATCTCGCGAGCCAACTGGAGCGACTCGATGACGTCCGGGTCGTGGCCCGCGGCCACGGCGATCCGGGCCGGACCCAGTGCGATGGCGGCCTCGACCAGATCATCCAGGTTACGAAACATCTTTCACTGCTCCTCCGTTTGACTCCGGACCCGGGTGGAACTCCGGCGGCGTCTCAGGATCCCAGGACCTCGCCGGCGATGGAATCGAATTCCTCGTCCGTCAGCAGCGCCTTGTTCCGGATCGAGAACTGCTTGACGCGATCCACGATCTCCTTGGTCTGTTCGGCGTCGGCGCTCAATCCCCGGGCTTCCAGGACCTCTTCCACGTTGGCCAGGCCGGCGCCCTTTCCCAGGGCGATCTCGACGCCGGGACGGCCGACCACCTGGGGAAGAAAAGGAATGTACTCCAAAGGCTCCACGTTCTTGCAGCGCCGGTGGAACATGGCCACGATTCCCGATTCGATCTTGTACAGGGAATCGCCGACGATGGGCCGGTTGGGCGGCAGTTCGACGTTGGACAATTTCTGCACCAGTTTGGAGAGTTCGTAGAATTCCTCCGTTCTCACACCGACGTCCACCCCGTAGAGCACCTTCAGGGCCATGACCGTGTCCTCGAGGGGCACGTTTCCGGCCCTTTCCCCAAGGGCCGACACGGTGACGTGGGCGACCGAAGCTCCGTTGGAGAGGGCGGCGATGGTGTTGGCGACACCGAGTCCGAAATCCTCGTGGCAATGGATCTCGATGGGCTGATCGAAACGGGCCTTGAGCTTCTTGAGCACCATGGCGATCCCCTCCGGAGAGCAGGCGCCGAAGGAGTCGGCCAGGGTCAGGGCGTCCATGTGCCCTTCGGTGGAGACCCGCTCGATCAGGTCCATGTAACGGTCCAGGTCCGAACGGGTGCTGTCGATGGTGAAGAAGACGGTGTAGAGTCCTGCCTCCTTGGCGGCCAGGGTGGTGTCGATGGAGGCCTTGATGGCCCAGTCCATGTCCTTGCCGTAGGCGTTGGCGATGATGTGATCGCTGGAGGGTATCTCGGTGATGATCCCGTGGACACCGCAGTCCTTGGCCTGCTTGACGTCCGCAGGCATGCAGCGGGCGAAAGAGAAGATCTCCGAATCCAGGCCCAGGGCGACGATGTCCTTGATGGCCGCCTCGTCTTCGTCGGAGACGGCCGGCATGCCGGCCTCGATTCGATGGACGCCGGCTGCCGCCAGTTTCTTGGCGATGGCCACCTTTTCGTCCCGCCGGAACACGATTCCCGTCTGCTGCTCGCCATCGCGGAGGGTCACGTCGTGAATGCGGACCTGGTCGGGAAAGTTGAGGTCCTGGCGGGCTTCCTGCGAGAAATTCCAGGGGCTGGCAAACCAGTTGTCCGTTTTCCACTCTTGAGTCATGCGAAGTTCCTCCCGGACGAGACACAGGGAACGAGCCCTGAAGCGTTACTGTTCGGTTGCTCGAAGTACGGGACGGCGCCGATCGCGTACAGGTTGCGGGGCCGACCTCCGTCTCGAAAGAGCATGTATCATAGCATGGACCAGCAGCCCGTGGTGAAAGTCCCGCGAGCACCGAGACCGTTCCTGCGCCCGCCGGACAAGG
>JAPOYZ010000287.1 GCA_026706325.1 Candidatus Aminicenantota bacterium | reverse complement strand
CCTACAACCAGGGGGCCAATGGCATGGCGAGGGCCAAGCGGCGCCACGGCCCGGACCTGCGAGTCATCATCAAACGCTACCGTTCCCGGACCTTCGGCTACGCCGGACAGAATTTCTACGCCGAGTTCCTGGCTGCCATCGAGATCGGCAGCAACCCGGAGAAGTTCTTCGGTCCCATTCAATTGGACGAACCGAGAAGCTTTCCTTCCGTCCGGCTCCAGGCGAACCGGCGGGTGGGTCATCTGGTGTCTCACTCCGGGGTGAAGATGGATACGCTTCGCCGGCTCAATCCGCATATCCGGCGCAGGGTATGGAGGAGCACGGGTATCCTGCCGTCCGGGGTGAGCCTCTATTTCCCGCCCGGCACCCGGGAGCAGGTGACGGCGGCGCTCAGGTCGGCTCCCCGCGTGCAGTTCGCCAACCGGAGGGAGGTCGGTCCGGGAGAGTATCGCGTCCGGCATGGAGACACGCTGAGTGGGATCGCCCGGCGGTTCGGGACGTCGGTGGCCACTCTCAGACGGAACAACAGCATTCGGGGCACCCGGATCTACGCCGGAGAGATCATCACGGTGTCGAAGTCCAAGGCAGAGGGCCGCACCGTCGCCAAGGCCCAGAGCCCGACCCCTCCCAAAGCGCAACGCCGTACCGCCGCCCAATCGGGAAGCCCGGAGGTCTACCGGGTCCGGCGGGGAGACAACCTTTGGCGCATTGCCAAGCGATTCGGGGTTTCGCCCGGCCAAATCCAGAGGGCCAACAACATCCGGCACCGTGATCGGATCCACCCGGGCCAGACGCTTCGCATTCCGAATTAGCGGCGGGAGCAACTCAACCCGGGAGGGGGGACATCCTTGTCCCCCTCTTCATCGCCGACCCGGGACGGGCGGCTGGAAAGCCCCAATTCATCGAGCGGCGCCGGCCTCCACCCTGTCCGGCTCGTGTTTGAAGACCGGTTCACCCCCTCCAGGAGCCGCTTCCGCCAGAACCCGGGCGCCTTCGGTCAGTGAGCCGGAGACGATGAGCCGCGCCAGCGGATTCTCGATCCGCCGCTGGATGGCCCGCTTGAGCGGGCGGGCTCCATAGACGGGATCGTAGCCCTCCCGCACCAGTTGCATCCTGAGCTCGTCGCTCAGCTCCAGTGTCATCCGGCGCTCATTCAGGCGCTGCCGCAAGAGATCCAACTGAATCTCCACGATCTGTTTCAGATGATCCTGAGACAGGGAGTGGAAGACGATCTGGTCGTCGATTCGATTCAGGAACTCGGGACGGAAGTGCTGAGCCAGTTTCCGGATCACGGCCTGCTTCATCCTCTCGAATTCGTTTCCGTCGAAGGCTCCCCGGTAGTCCAGGATGTCGGCGCTGCCCAGGTTTGAGGTCATGATGATGATGCAGTTCTTGAAATCCACCGTTCTGCCCTTGCCGTCGGTGAGGCGGCCGTCGTCCAGGATCTGGAGGAGAACGTTGAAGACGTCGAAGTGGGCCTTCTCGATCTCGTCGAAGAGGAGCACGGAGTAGGGTCTGCGCCGTACCGCCTCGCTCAGTTGGCCCCCCTCCTCGTGTCCCACGTAGCCGGGAGGAGCACCGATCAGCCGCGCCACCGTGTGCTTCTCCTGGTATTCGGACATGTCGATGCGGATCATGGCCTGTTCGTCGTCAAAGAGGGACTCGGCCAACGCTCTCCCCAGCTCCGTTTTTCCGACTCCCGTCGGACCCAGGAAAAGGAAGCTGCCGATGGGGCGGGCAGGGTCCTTGAGTCCGGCCCGGGAACGGATGACGGCTTCCGAGACGGCCCGAATCGCCTCGTCCTGGCCGACGACTCTCCGATGGAGCGTCTCGTCCAGGTTCAGGAGCCGCTCCATTTCGCCCTCCATGAGCCGGGAGACCGGGACGCCGGTCCAGTGGCTGACCACGTCGGCGATATCTTCCTCACCCACGTCCTCCTTCAAGAGCGGGGCCGTTCCCTGTTTGCGGTCCAGCCTCTGCTGCTCGGCCTTCAGTTGCCGTTCCAGGGATGCCAGAGTTCCGTACTTGAGTTCGGCCGCCTGATTCAGGTCGTATTCCCGTTCCGATTGTTCGATCCGGATCTTGGTCTCCTCGATCCGCTCTCTGAGTGTTCGCAGTTGCCGGACTCCCTCCTGTTCGGACTGCCATTGGGCCTTGAGCGCGGTGGCCCTGTCCCGTTCCTCGGCCAACTCCTTTTCGATCCGGTCCAGCCGGTCCCGGGAGCCCTTGTCCTTCTCCTTGCGCAGCGCCTCCCTCTCGATCTCCAGTTGCATCACCCGCCGCTGGGTCTCGTCCAGTTCGGTGGGCATGGAATCCATTTCGGTCCGAAGCTTGGCTGCGGCCTCGTCCATCAGGTCGATGGCCTTGTCGGGCAGAAAACGGTCTGGAATGTAGCGGTTCGAGAGGACGGAGGCCGCCACCAGCGCGGTGTCTCTGATGTGGACGCCGTGGTGGACCTCGTAGCGTTCCTTCAGACCTCTCAGGATCGAAATGGTGTCCTCGACTGAAGGCTGGTCCACCAGGACCGGCTGGAACCGCCGCTCCAGCGCGCTGTCCTTTTCCACGTGTTTCCGGTATTCGTCCACGGTTGTGGCGCCGATGCAGTGGAGTTCGCCCCGGGCCAGCATGGGTTTGAGCAGGTTGCCCGCGTCCATGGCCCCTTCGACCCGGCCCGCGCCCACCACCGTGTGGAGTTCGTCGATGAAGAGGATGACTTCGCCCTCCTGTTCCTGGACCGCCTTGAGGACGGCCTTGAGGCGCTCCTCGAATTCGCCCCGGTACTTGGCGCCGGCGATCAGGGCTCCCATGTCCAGCGAGACGACCCGGCGGCGTTTCAGGCCTTCCGGCACGTCGCCCCGGACGATGCGTTGAGCCAAGCCTTCCGCGATGGCCGTCTTGCCTACGCCCGGGTCGCCGATCAGGACCGGGTTGTTCTTGGTTCTGCGGGACAGGACCTGCATCAGCCGGCGGATTTCGTAGTCTCTTCCGATGACCGGATCGAGCTTCCCGGCGGTGGCCAGCCGGGTCAGGTCCCGGCCGTACCGCTCCAGGGCCTCGTAGGTCGCCTCGGGATTTGGAGAGGTCACCCTCTGGCTGCCGCGAACATCCCGCAGGGTCTGCATCAGGCGCTCGCGGCTGATTCCCTGTGCCTGCAGGAGGCGTCCGGCGGCGCCCGTGTCCTTGACCATGGCCAGCAGCAGATGCTCGACGGAAACGTACTCGTCGTTGAGCTGTTTCGCTTCTCCCTGAGCTCTGTTCAAGAGATGGGTCAAGCGAGGTGTGGCGTAGACTTGGCCGGCCGGCGCAGCGGGTCCGCTCACCTGGGCGCGGCATTGCAAATCCTGGTGCAGCCTCCGGGTCAGTTGGCCGGGGTCCAGGTCGGCCTTGTTCAGGATGGATGCCGCCAGTCCTTGCTCCTGCTCCAGCAGGGCGGCCAGAAGATGCTCCACGTCCACCTGTTGGTGGCCGAGGTTCCCGGCCACCGCCTCAGCCCGGTTCAGGCCTTCGCGAACGCTTTCGGTCAATCGATTCAGTTCCATGTTCCGATCCTCCGCCGTCCGGTCTCCCCTCCTTATAGGATCGGCCCTCGACCGCCGCAAGGGAGCGGGGACCGTCGCAAATATTCCGTTTTCCGGCGCCGCCGGATGACGGCTCCACGGATGAGGTCTGCGGCCGGTCCCCCGTTTCCCGCACCTGCCCGCCGTAGTAGACTGCGCCTGTTGTAACAGCCCGTGGCAAAAGTCATCGCGGCATTCGACCGTCCCTGCATCCCGGCGGACTGCGTTGCGATTCGGGCACATACTCCCGGTATGCACCCGAATCGCGCCTTGTCCGGCGGGCGCAGGAACGGTCTCGGTGCTCGCGGGACTTTCACCACGGACTGCTACGCGACGGTGGAGCGAGCCCCGATATGGCCGAGAAGGACAGTGAAGGAAGGTTTCGGGTCACCGACCGGCGAAGCTGGCTCGAAGATGAGTCGGTCATCGACCAGTCGCAGGTCCCGGAGACGCGGTATCCCACTTACGTGGAGGAATTGAAGGCCCGGACCGAGTTGGCCGAACGGAAGCTGAAGCAGAGACTCGAACAGCTCGAGTCCGACAACGACGCGCTTCGCCAACGTCTTGAACGGACCCTGGAACAACGCCTGGACCGGTTCAAAATGGACCTTCTCCGCCAGTTCCTGGAGGTGGTGGACAACCTGGAGCGGGCATTGGAGGCGGCGGAGAGCGGTTCCGACCTGCAAGAGCTCCGAAAGGGCGTGGAGTTGAATCTCCGGCTCTTCCTGGATCGGCTCAGGGAGGCGGGGATCGAGCCCATCGAGGTGTTGAACCAGCCCTTCGATCCCCATCTGACGGAAGCCGTGGGGCTCTTTCCGGTCACCGACCCCGAACTGGATCAACGCGTCGTCGAGGTGGTTCAGAGGGGCTATCGGTACGGGGACCGGCTCCTGCGTCCTGCAAGAGCTCGAGTCGGCCGCCTGGTCGACGCCGCATCCGGCGGAGAGTCCGATTCCGGCGCGAAACAGGAGTGAGAGTCTCCCGGACCTCGGTCAGCGGGCAAGTCTTGCCTGCTGCTGCAGCCGTTGGGAGGATACTCCCTTGAAGGCATGGCAGAGGGCGACGGCCAGGGCGTCGGCCGCGTCGTTGGGCCGGGGCCGTTCCTTGAGCTTGAGCAGGATCCGGACCATGGTCTGAACCTCTCCCTTGGTCGCCCGCCCGGTTACCGAGATCGATTTCTTGACCTCCCGCGGAGAGTATTCGAAGAGCGGAATCTCCAGTTCCGCGGCGGCCAGCAGGACCACCCCGCGGGCGTGTCCCAACTGGAGAGCGCTGCGGGCATTGACTGCATGAAAGACCGATTCCACGGCCACCACGGCCGGAGCGTGACGGCGGAGCACGCTCCCAAGTTCGTGGTAGATGGTCTTGAGACGCTGCTCGAAAGGAGTCTCCAGCCTGCGGTCATGGCAGCGGATCGCTCCGTAATCGACGCAACGGCAGTGATTCCCGAGTATCGAGATGACCCCGTAGCCGGTGATGCGGCTACCCGGATCGATACCCATGACGATGGTGGGTGAGGGTTGACCCATCAGGTCTGGAGAAGCGCCTCCATCTCCTGCTCGTCGATGTCGAAGTTGGCGTAGACATGCTGGACGTCGTCGTGGTCCTCGAGGGCGTCCATCAGTTTCAACATCTTTCCCGCCATCTTGCCTTCCATCCTGAGGGAATTCTGGGGGAGCATGGTGATCTGACTCGACTCCGTGGGGATGTTGGACGCTTCCAGCTCCTGCCGCACCTGCTCGAAGTTCTCGAACGGAGTGTAGACGGCCAGCGTGTCGCCTTCGGTCTGGAGATCGTCGGCCCCGGCGTCCAGCACCACCTCCAACAGCGTTTCTTCCGAGACCGAGGCGCTGGGCACGCCGATGTATCCCCGCTTCTCGAACATCCATAGAACGCTGCCCGTCTCTCCCAGACTCCCGCCGTTCTTGGAAAAGATGTGCCGGATCTCGGCCACGGTCCGGTTCCTGTTGTCGGTCAGCGTCTCGATCAGAACCGCGACGCCGCCGGGGCCGTAGCCCTCGTAGGTCACGGAGTCGAAGTTCTGGCCCGGGAGTTCGCCTGTTCCCTTCATGACGGCTCGTTCTATGTTGTCGTGGGGCATGTTGGCCGCTTTGGCCGTCTGAATGGCGGTGCGCAACCGTGGATTGGCGTCCGGGTCTCCGCCGCCCGTACGGGCCGCCACGGTGATTTCCCGGATCATTTTGCTGAACATCTTGCCCCGCTTGGCATCCACGATGGCCTTCTTGTGCCGAATGGAATGCCACTTGGAATGTCCTGACATGGGCGGATCTCCTGGTCGTTGTTGGCGCCTATTGTAACATGGCGTCTCGTTGGTCCAGATTCCGCAACCGGGGGATCGAACGGGTTTTGACCAAGTATCGTTTCGTGGTCCAGTATCGCTCCGACGGTTATTCCGGGTGGCAGGTCCAGAAGAATCGTCCCACTATCGGCGGAACCATCGAAGCCGCGTTGGCCCGGATCACGGGCGAGTCCGTCTCCGTCGTGGGCGCCGGGAGAACCGATGCCGGCGTGCATGCCCTGGGCCAGGTGGCGCATTTCAGGCTCCGTCGTCAACGGCCGCCCGACCGCCTGCTGAAATCTCTCAACGGCGTTCTCCCCTCCCGGATCCGGGTGCTCCGGTTGAGCGTGGCTTCCGACGCCTTTCATGCCCAGAAGGACGCGAAGCGGAAACGCTACATCTATCGTCTCTACAACGGCCCCGTACTTTCTCCGTTTCTGGAGGGCAGGGTGCTGCAGGTCTACCGCCCACTCTCCCTGGAGGCGATGCAAAAGGCGTCGGAACTGATCGTCGGCACCCGTGATTTCACCGGCTTCACGGCCTCGGCGTCCCAGGTGAAGAACCGCGTCCGAACCGTTTTCGTTTCCCGTTGGCGGCGGAAGGGAAGGCACTTTTCCTACCGAATCGAGGGTGACGGCTTTCTCCATCACATGGTCCGGAACCTCGCGGGCACCATGATCCAGATTGGACACGGTCAAAGGCCGGCGACGGACATGACCGCGATTCTGGAATCCCGGGACCGGCGCCTGGCCGGGCCCACCGCCCCCGCGCATGGCCTGTTCCTGGCGCGGGTGTGGTACCGGAATTGAAAGCTCCAGTCACCGCTCGGTCCCATCCGGGAGCGCTCCGAATTGTGGTAGATTTAGCCCACCGCAATGACTCCCCCCTTTGAGAACTTCACCGGTATCGTCGAGCCTGGAAGCTTGGAAGCGCGGCTGCTGGCGCAACTCGATCCACACAAGTTGCCCGGCCATGTGGCCATCATCATGGATGGTAACGGCCGCTGGGCCCGGCAGCGGGGCCTGCCCCGGGTCAAGGGCCACACCGCCGGGATCAAGGCGGTTCGGGCTACTGTCGAGACCAGCGTCCGGCTCAACATCCCGGTGCTGACCCTCTACGCCTTCTCGGTGGAGAACTGGAAGCGGCCCATGAGCGAGGTCAATACCTTGATGGAGCTGCTCAAGGAATATCTGCGGAAGGAGTTGCCGGAAATCCAGGAAAACGACATTCGTTTCCACGCCATTGGCCGGATCCACGAGCTTCCCCGCTCGGTCCGGAGGGAGTTACGGCACGTTGAGGAGGAGTCCCGATTCAACCGGGGGATGAAGATGGTCCTGGCGCTGAATTACAGCGGCCGGGCGGAACTGGTGGACGCCTTCAACTCGCTGCTCCTGCAGGGGAGAACCCGGCGGGTGAGTGAATTGGAGGTGCAGCGGAGTCTCTATACGGGCGACCTTCCCGATCCTGATCTCTTGATCCGCACCAGCGGAGAGATGCGAATCAGCAACTTCCTGCTCTGGCAGATTGCGTACTCCGAGATCTACGTCACCGACGTGCTCTGGCCGGACTTCCGGTCCCAACACCTGCTGGAGTCGATCCTGGCCTACCAGAAGCGGGAGCGCCGGTACGGGGGAATCCGATCACGTTCCCTGCAAGGCGCCAGATGATCCGCCGCACCCTGAGCGTCGCCG
>JAPOYZ010000403.1:2864-7592 GCA_026706325.1 Candidatus Aminicenantota bacterium | reverse complement strand
GAGCGTGCCTCTCCGTCACAGGTCTCGCAGCGGCCTCCCGGTATGTTGAAGGAGAAGTGGCCGGGACGGAGGTTCTGCCGCTGCGAAGCCCGCTGCGACGCGAAGATCTGGCGAATCTCGTCGAACGCCTTGAGATAGGTGACGGGATTGGAGCGCGGAGATTTACCGATGGGCGACTGGTCCACCAGGAGGATCTCCTCCACCAGTTCGGCGCCTTCGATGTGGTCGAACTTTCCCACCTCGCCCTTCCATTGGGACTTCTGTTTCTTGAGCCCGGCGTAGATCACGTCCCCCACCAGGGTCGATTTGCCCGACCCTGAGACTCCCGTGATGCAGACCATCAGTCCCAGGGGCAGCCGCACGTCCAAATTCTTCAGATTGTGTTGGCGGGCTCCACGGACGGTCACGAACCGGTCGCCGCAGGAACGCCGGTAAAATGGTGTGGGGACCTGGCGCTCGCCGCGGAGATACTGCGCCGTCAGCGAGTCGGCGGCGGTCCGCAGGGACTCCACGCCGCCGCTGTAGACCACGTGTCCGCCATGCTCCCCGGGCCCCGGGCCCAGGTCCACCACCTGATCCGCCGATTCGATCATTTCCCGTTCGTGCTCGACCACCACGATGGTGTTGCCCAGATCCCGCAGGTTTCTCAGGATGGAGATGAGGCGCCGCGTGTCTCTGGGATGGAGTCCCACAGAGGGTTCATCCAGCACGTAGAGGGTTCCGGTCAGGGACGAACCCAAGGCGGCGGCCAACTGGATCCGCTGCATTTCTCCTCCGCTCAGGGTGCTGGTGATGCGGTCCAGGGTCAGATAGTCGAGACCCACCTTCATCAGAAAGTCGAGGCGTTGCCGAATTTCTCTGAGCAGGGAATCCGCCACCGCCCGCTGACTCTCATCCAGGCGGAGCCGGCGAAAGAATTTCTGGATTTCCTGAATCGGCATGGAGGTGAGCCGGGAGATGCGGCGCCCTCCCAGTTGAACGTCTCTCGCCTCCTGGCAGAGGCGTTCTCCCGAACAGTCGTGGCACCGGGTGTAGCCCCGGTATCGGCTGATCAGGATCCGAACATGCATCTTGTACTTCTTCCGTTCCAGATAGGCGAAAAATCCCTTGACTCCGGGAAAGCCGTCACTTCCGTCCCAGATCCGGCGCCGAACCGTCTCGGGCAGGTCCTGGTAGGGAACGTCCAACGGGATGCCCTCTCGAAGCGCGTACTCCTGCAGCTTCCGGCCGAATCTTCGATAGCGCGGCTTGTTGAAGGGGTCTACGGGTCCCTCGGCCAGCGTCCTCGCCGGGTCCGGAATGATGAGGTCCGGATCCAGGGTGATGGTGCTCCCGAAGCCATGGCAGGTCGGACAGGCCCCATAGGGATTGTTGAAGGAGAAGAGCCGGGGTTCCGGAACCCGATAGGAGATCCGGCAGTACTGGCACTCCAACCGTTGGGTGTACTCCAGTTCCCGGTCGGCGCTCCGGCCGTCATGGGAAAGGATCGAGATCCGGGCAGCTCCTCCACCCTGGTGAAAACAGGTCTCCAGGGAATCGCGCAATCGCTGGCGCGCGGTGTCCCGGACCACGACCCGGTCGACCAGGACGCGGGCGTTCGAAAGATCGGTGGCCGGCAGTCCGTCCTGGACCTGGACCACCCGGAGGCGTCCCGCGTCTTCCAGCACGAGGCGATGAAACCCCTGCTTCATCAGGGGTCCGGCCAGTTCCGTCAAGGGCGCGCCCGGTTCCGGCTGCAGGATCGACCCGGACAAGGAAAAACAGAGAAACAGCCGGGTGCCTTCCGGTAGCCGAAGCAACTGGAGGACCACCTGCTCCACGGTGTCGCGTTTCACCTGGCGGCCGCAGCCGCGGCAGACCAGAGTGCCGATCCGGGCATAGACGAGACGCAGATGGTCGTAGATTTCGGTGACGGTTCCCACCGTCGATCTGGGGTTTCGGGAGACCGTCTTCTGCCGGATGGCGATGGCGGGACTGAGCCCGTCGATCTCCCGGACCAGGGGCTTGCGGATCCGTTCCAGGAACTGGCGGGCGTAAGCCGACAGAGACTCCACGTAGCGGCGCTGGCCCTCGGCATACAAGGTGTCGAACGCCAGCGAAGACTTGCCTGATCCGCTGACTCCGGTAATCACCGTGAGCCGGTTGATGGGGATCCGAAGATCGATGTTCTTGAGATTGTTCTGACGCGCACCCGCAATTCGGATCCAGGCGCCGTCGTGGTCGTCGCCATTCATTGAAACACGCCAGTCTATCATCGAACGGGATCAGGATTTGCGGCTCGGGAATTCTGGTCCGCCAGTTGAAATTCGGTCCCCTCGGCCCGTGGTATAGTGACCTCATGAGAATCACTTCGGTCTTTCCGGGGGCGGCTCTTCCGGCGGGAATCGTCCGGATCGAGCTCGATTCTTCGGACAACGTTCCGGCCCGTTCCGTCGACGTGGGCGGAGCGGATGCCTCCATCATGGGCGCTTCGCCCCGGGCGTTGACCGTCCGCATCCCCGAAACCGCCGGGCATGGGATCGCGGTTCACAATCACGCCGTGGCCCGGGCGGAGCTGAACGTGGGCCGCGCCATCGCCTCGGATCTGCAGCCGGTTTCCAATCCGGTGGTGGACACTTTCGGAAACGTCTACGTGACCTACAGCGGGACCCGCGGGGAGAAGGTTCCATTCAGCGTTTTCGTCGTCTACGCCGATGGCAGCAAGCACCCCTTTCTGGCCGACATCGTCAATCCGACCGGTCTGGCCATCGGTCCCGACGACTACCTCTACATCAGCAGCCGGCATACCGGATCCATCTATCGATCGACGTTCGACCGCCAGGTGGAAAAATTTGCCGAGGGATTGGGGTTGGCTTCCGGGCTGGTCTTTTCCCCCGCCGGCGACCTCTATGTCGGCGACCGCAGTGGATTCATCTACAGGATCTCGCCGAATCGGGAAACCTCGGTGGTGTGTGAGTTGGAGCCGAGCGTCTCCGCCTACCATCTGGCATGGGGTCCCGACGGCCGGCTCTACGTCACCGGTCCGACTCTGGCCACGCAGGACTGTGTGTACCGCGTCTCGACCGAGGGAGAAGTGGAGGTCTTCTTCAAGGGCGTGGGGAGGCCCCAGGGTCTGGCATTCGACGCCGGCGGCACCCTTCACATCGCCGCTTCGTACCGGGGCAGAAGGGGCCTCTTCGCCGTGGACCGGGAGGAAGCCCGCCTGGTGGTGTCCGGTCCCATGCTGGTGGGTCTCGCATACAGTGGGGACGGACGCCTGCTCTACCTGGTGGACGGATCGAACCTGTACCAGATAGAGCTGAGTTGAGCCGGTCCCGTCCTTCTCTGCAGAACTATTTCCGGGTCGAGCGGAAGGACCCCTGCAGCCACGCCCGGTGCGGTGTGCTGGAGACCGCTCACGGCGCGGTCGAGACCCCGGTGTTCATGCCGGTGGGAACCGCGGCCACGGTCAAGGCCATGTCCCCGGATGCCCTGGAGGAGCTTGGGGCCCGGATCGTCCTCGCCAATGCGTATCATCTTTACCTGCGTCCCGGCGAGGCCGTGGTTGGGAAAATGGCGGGTTTGCACCGCTACATGTCGTGGAATCGCGGCATCCTGACCGACAGCGGCGGGTACCAGGTCTTCAGCCACCGGAGGCTCAGAACCATTCGGGAGGATGGCGTCGAGTTCCGCTCCCACCTGGACGGAAGCGCCCATTTTCTGAGTCCGGAGGATGTGGTCCGGATCCAGGAGACTCTGGGTTCCGACATCGCCATGGTCCTGGACGAGTGCACGCCCTATCCCGTCAACCGGGAGCGGGCGCGGAGTTCCATGGACCGTTCGATGCGCTGGGCGCGCCGTTCGAAAGAGAGGCACCGGGACCGCGGGCAGATGCTCTTCGGCATCGTGCAGGGAGGCATGTATCCCGAACTTCGCCGGGAGAGTCTCGAGCGGCTCGCGCAGATGGACTTTCAGGGGCTGGCGCTGGGAGGGTTCAGCGTCGGCGAACCGAAACCGCTCATGTATGACCTGGTCCAGGAGCTGGGCCCGCGCATGCCGGCGATCCTTCCCCGCTACCTGATGGGCGTGGGAACGCCTCTGGATCTTCTTTTTTGCGTCCGGCAGGGAATCGACATGTTCGATTGCGTGCTGCCGACGCGGAACGCCCGCAACGGCACACTCTTCACCTCCCGGGGACGGCTGAACATCAGGAACGCGGCCTACCGGACCCAGGAGGAGGCGTTGGACCCCGATTGCGCGTGCCGGGTCTGCCGGCGTTTCAGCCGAGCCTACCTGAGGCACCTGCACGTCTCCGGAGAGATCCTTTCCCTGGTCTTGAACACCTATCACAACCTCTACTTTTACCTTGACTTGATGCGCAAAATCCGCCAGAGTATCGCGTCCGGAACGCTCCTCGAATTGGAGAGTCACTACCGGGATCAGTACCGCGCGGCAAAGCGCGGGGATGAACCCTCTGAGGCAGACAAACAATCATGACGGAGTCACTCTTCCTGGCCCAGCAATCCGGTTCGTCCTTTGCCGGATTCCTCCCGATCCTGCTGCTGGTGGCGATCTTCTACTTCATGCTCTATCGGCCGATGCGAAAGCGGCAGAAGAATCATGAGGAGATGATCTCCTCGCTCAAGACCGGCAGCAAGGTGATCACGAGCGGCGGCGTTCATGGAACCGTCGTGGCCGTCAAGGACAATACGGTCATGTTGAAGGTGGCCGAACAGGTCAAGATCGAGG
>JAPOYZ010000403.1:0-2853 GCA_026706325.1 Candidatus Aminicenantota bacterium | reverse complement strand
ACTCGACGGGTGACCAAGAGCGCCATATCCTCGCGGCAGGTCACCGACTAGCTCCGTTTGGCCTCGCGGTTTTCAAGCTGAAGCAAGATGAAGAGGAAACTTCAGTACAGATTGCTCTTCGCCTTGGCCGTCTTCGCGGTCAGCGTCTATTTCTTCTACCCGCCCTCCGAGAAGGTCAAGCTGGGTCTGGACCTCAAGGGCGGAATCCACCTCGTGCTTCAGGTCATCATCGACGACGCGCTCAAAGCGGAGGCGCATCTCACGAGAGATCGCCTGGCGCGGGCGCTCGAGGATGAGGAAGCCGCCTTCCAGGAAATCCGGGTCAATCCACAACTGGAGATCGAGATTCTCGGTGTGCCCGAGGAATCGGCCGATGCCGTGGAGGATCAACTGGACGGATATTCGGGGGGCTACAGCTACCGGACCCGGTACAATCAGGGCCGGCAGGACTTCACCCTCGGGATCAGCCCGGCATACCGCAAGGAGCTGGCGAACCTGACGGTCCGTCAGGCTCGGGAGACGATACAAAACAGGGTGGACCAGTACGGGGTCGCCGAGCCCACCATCACGATTTACGGGAGCGGCGAGGTCCAGGATCAGATCATCGTCGAATTGCCCGGAGTCGAAGATCCCGACCGGGTGATCAAACTCATCCGAAGCACGGCGAGGCTGGAACTGAAGCTGGTGCATCCGGCCCGGGGCGGCCCCTACGGGACTCGACAGGGGGCGGAAGACGCTTTCGACGGCTCGGTTCCGGACGAGTACGAGGTTCTGCCCTATCGGAACCCCTCCGAAATCGGGAGCCGAACGCAGTACATGGTGGTCCGCCGGGCCGCGACCATCAGCGGCCAGCACATGAAGAACGCCCGGCGAACCCAGGACAGCTTCACGGGGCGCTGGAACGTCACCTTTTTTCTGAACTCGGAGGGGCGGCAGTTGTTTGCGCCCGCCACCGAGCAGAACGTGGGCAATCCGCTGGCCATCGTCCTGGACGGCGAGATCCGGACCTTTCCCAATATCAGTGAGAAGATCGACACGGAATCGGCCCAGATCACCGGGAACTATACGCCTGAAGAGGCGGAGGATCTGGCGTTGGTGCTTCGGTCGGGAGCTCTCCCCGCCTCTATCCGGATCATCGAGAACCAGATCATCGGACCCTCTCTGGGGATGGACTCGATTCGGAGCGGCCTGTCGGCGTCCGCGCTGGGACTGCTCCTGGTGGTCGTCACGGTTCTGTTCATCTATCGCTTTTCCGGTGTCAACGCCGTGGTCTGCCTGGTATTGAACCTGGTGATCCTGGTAGGGGTCCTGGCCTACTTCAGGGCGACGCTGACTCTACCCGGAATTGCCGGGATCATCCTCACCATCGGCATGGCCATCGACGCCAACATTCTCATTTTCGAGCGGATCAAGGAGGAGCTGCGCCTGGGGAAGACGGTTCGGTCGGGGGTCGAAGCGGCGTTCGGACGCGTGTTCATCACCATTTTGGACACCAATATTACGACCTTGATCGGGGCCCTCTTCCTGTTCCAGTTCGGTACCGGACCCATCCGTGGATTCGCGGTGACTCTTTCGGTGGGACTGGTGGCAAACATCTTCACCGCGACCTTCGTCTCCCGCACCCTTTTCGGTCTGATTCTGCAGGGCAAACCGCGAGAGTCGCTGTCGATCTGAGGGATCCATGGACATCGTCAAAGAGCCCAAGATCGACTGGCTGCGCAAGAGGTGGCTCTTTCTGGGCGCGTCGCTGATTCTGATCCTGGCCGGGTTGACTTCCATCGTCACGAAGGGCGGGCTCAAAATGGGCGTCGATTTCGTCGGCGGCACGCTGGTCTACGCCCGCTTCAAGGAGGAGCCGTCACTGGATCGGATCCGGGGGGCTCTGGCGGAGGGCGGGCTCCGGGCCGAGGGAGTGACCCGGTTCGACGATCCTTCCAAGAACGAAGTCCAGATCCGCCTCGCCCGCATCGAAAGTGAGGAGACCGCCGACCTGATCTCGGAAAGCGACAACATCGCTCAAGCGCTGCGCCAGGAATACGACTCGGCTTCGCGAGGGACGGGCAGGGTGGATCTCAACAACGTCCCCCGGTCGGAACTCTCCACGCGGCTCCTGGAATGGAATCCCGAAGGGTTGCAGGAGGATTCGTCGGCAACGGACCTTTCCGCCCACTACCAGGAGCTGGCTTCCAGGATCGTCGACCTCAGGACCGGCGTCGGACTGTTCGGAGACTACTCGGAATTGTCCGAGGCGGGTCTGGGACCGGATACGATCAAGGCGATCGAGGAGAATTCCTATCTCGGCAACTTCGTAGTGCTGAGCGTGGAAAGCGTGGGTCCCAAGGTCGGGCAGGAGATGCAGGAGAGGGCCTGGAACGCCGTCTTCTTCTCGCTGCTGGGCATTCTGGCCTACATCACGATCCGGTTCAAATTCGTGCACGGCCTCGCGGCCATCGCGGCGTTGTTTCACGACGTGCTGATTACCGTGGGCGCCTTGTCGCTGACGGATCGGGAATTGACATTGACGGTCGTGGCGGCGTTGCTGACCCTGGTCGGTTATTCCATCAACGACACCATCGTCGTATTCGACCGGCTGCGGGAGAACGAGGTTCGAATGAGGCGATCGAGTTTCTACGATCGCATCAATGCCAGCATCAATCAGATCCTGAACCGTACCATCATGACCTCCGGATCGACGTTCGTGGCTCTGCTGGCCCTCTTCCTTTTGGGAGGACCGGTGCTCAACAGCTTCTCCTTTGCCCTGGTCATAGGTATAATCGTCGGGACTTACTCGTCCATCGGCGTCGCTAGCCCCATCGTTTCGGGCTGGCACAAGTTCAGGGAGTCCCGGCGCAA
>JAPOYZ010000660.1 GCA_026706325.1 Candidatus Aminicenantota bacterium | reverse complement strand
GCCGCCCTGTTGGACTACGACGGCGACGGCGACCTGGACGTCTACCTGGTGCAAGGCGCGATGCTGGAACCGGGCAAGAGTCCCTCCGAGTCCTGGTTTCCTCCAGGTCCCGGGTGGAGGCCGGGGCACCGGTTGTATCGAAACGAGCTGATCCCCGGGGGAAGTCTCAAGTTCACGGAGGTCACCGCCCAAGCCGGGGTCGGCTCGGTCAGCTACGGGATGGGAGTGGCGATCGGAGATTACGACAACGATGGAGATCTTGACCTGTACCTGACCAACTACGGCCCCAATCTCTTGTATCGCAACAACGGAAACGCGACCTTCACCCCAATGAAGGGCATAGGAGCCGAAGATTCCCGTTGGACCACCAGCGCCGCCTTTCTGGATTATGACCGGGACGGTGACCTCGACCTGTTCGTGACGAACTACGGAAACTTCACCGTCAAGGGGAACAACCCTTGCCACAACAAGATGGGCCTCCGGGATTATTGCGGTCCCAGTGGCTATCGGCCCATCCCCGATCGCCTCTTCCGGAACGAGAAGGGCCGGCAATTTGTTGACGTGACGGAAGATGCCGGACTGGGGGCCGACTTTGGAACCGGGTTGGGAGTCATTTGTGCCGATTTCAACGCTGACGGGTGGCCGGATATCTACGTCGCCAATGACAGAACCCCCAATCAGCTCTGGCTCAACCGGGGAAACGGAAGCTTTGAAGAGGCGGGGTTGTTCTCAGGGACGGCGGTCAACGTCGACGGCCATGCCGAAGCCAGCATGGGGGTCACGGCCGCCGATTTCAACAACGACGGCAGCGAAGACCTCTTCATGACCCATCTGACGGAAGAGACCCACACCCTCTATCTGAACGATGGCGCCGGCGGTTTTTCCGACCAGACCAGCCGTTTTGGATTGACCCGGGTGGAAAATTACACCGGTTTCGGCACTCAGTGGTTCGACTACGACAATGACGGCCAGTTGGATCTGTTCATGGCCAATGGTGCCGTGCGAATGACGCGGCTGGCCGAACCGGCCGACTACGCCTACGATCAAATCAACCAACTGTTCCACAACGACGGAGACGGGAACTATCGGGAAACGACGGCCGAGGCGGGAGCGGCCCTGCAACTCTCGGAAGTGAGCCGGGGAGCGGCCTTCGGCGACATTGACAACGACGGTGCCGTGGACATTCTGGTCACCAACAACAACGGGCCGGTGCGGTTGCTGTTGAATGAGACCGGGTTGCGGCATCACTGGCTGCAGGTTCAACTGGAGGGAGTGCGAAGCAACCGTTACGGGGTGGGAGCCAGGGTGGGAGTGCAGCGCGAGGGCAAGAAAACGCTATGGCGCCGCGCGCATACCGACGGCAGCTACTTGAACGCCAACGACCATCGGGTGCACTTCGGCTTGGGCCGGGGCAAGGAAATCGAGGCCGTCATCGTCCACTGGCCCGGCGGCGGCAGCGAGATCTGGGAAGGGGTGGAAGCGGACCGGCTCGTCACCCTCCAGGAAGGCTCGGGAAGACCGTGGAAGCCATAGCTGCCAAATCAGTCGCGATCGCGATTTCTTGGGACGCTTCACTCTAGATCGTCATCGGATCCCGGTTCCCTCGCGAACCGAAATGACTCGGCCTGCCTGGACGTCTTCAAACCTTTGCCGACTGCCGCTGGGCCACTGGATCTCGATCCACTCGGCCCGGCTCTCCTTGCCTAGCCCGAAGTGGACACGCAGTCCGTTACTCGAGTAGTAACTGGAGGCGCTCCGCACCTCGTCGGTTTGGATTCGTCCTCCGGCTGCCACTTGAATCCGCGCGCCAATGGCACTGCGGTTGCTGCCTTTACCTTCCAGTTCCAGGATGAGCCAGCCGTTTTCTGAAGCGCTTTCGTTGATCAGCAAAGAGGGGGTGTCATTCAGGTTGACTGCGACGATATCCAGATCTCCGTCACCATCCAGATCCTCGAATGCGACGCCTCGTCCGGCCGATTTCGCGGCAATGGCGTCTCCGGCTTGACCGGAGGCGTTTTCAAAGCTGCCGTCACCTTGATTCCGGTAGACCAATCGCTGCTGCCGATAGGTGATTTCAGAAGGGTGACGGTCGACTTCGGGATAAACGTGCCCGCTGGCGATGAACAGGTCTTTCCAGCCGTCGTTGTCAAAATCGACCAGACCCGTTCCCCAACTCAGGTATTGGGTGTCTTTTCCCAGCTTGGCCAGATAGGTCGTGTCGGTGAAGGTGGAGTTTCCGTCGTTGCGGTAGAGGGTCGAGGTGTCGTCGGAGAAATTGGTCACCAGCAGATCCAGGTGTCCGTCCAGATCGTAATCCGCGGCCGCGGCTCCCATGCCGGCCTGCTCTCTTCCGTTGTCGCTGAGGGCCACGCCCGAGATCATGCCCACATCCTCGAACGTGCCATCCTGGTTATTCCGGTAAAGGATGTTGGGGGTGGTGTCGCAGGCGACATAAATGTCTGTCCAGCCGTCCTCGTCAAAATCGAGCGTGATGGGCATGAGGCAATAAAACCCTTCGGCACGGGTGATTCCGCTGGCCGGGGAGACGTCGCTGAAAGTGCCGTCTCCGTTGTTGCGAAACATGATATTGGCCGATGGCTTGAGACCGAGCGGACCACACATGACGGCGATGCCCCGCCACATGCAGTTGGCGCCGGAGCCGGGCTCGTATCGGGTGGCGTCGGCATAGTCCACATAGTTGGCGACGAACAGATCCAGGTCGGCGTCGCGGTCATAATCCAGGAAGGTGCAGCCGGCGTTCCAACGCCGCTGGCCGCCGATCCGAGCGCCCTGGGAGATGTCTTCAAAGCTTCCGTTTCCCCGATTTCGGTAGAGCACGATCTCCCCGTAGTAGGTCACGGCAAGATCAGTCCATCCATCGTTGTCGATATCGCCGACGCAGACCGCCTGCCCCCAGCCCGAGCGCTTGAGGCCGGAAGGCGCCGTCACGTCCGAGAAACGGCCATTTCCGAGGTTTCGATACAACACGTTGGTGGGCGGATCGCTGGAGGCACCGTCCAATCTGGAGCCGTTGACCAGGAAGATGTCGATCCGTCCGTCCCGGTCATAATCGAAGGCGGCGACTCCCGTCCCGGTCGTTTCCAGAATGTAGCGTTGCGATTCCACGCCTCCATAGACGATCGGAATATTCAGCCCGGACTCCCGGCTTCGATCAACGAACTGGATCGGTGCCTGGGCTGGAAGGAAGGTGTTGCCGGCCACGAGTCCAAGGAGCAACGTCGCGCCGATACGAAAGAATGCCTTGACGGGCCTCGCCTTTCGGTTGTCGATTTCGCGCGTGTCGCTCACGTCTTGATGTGCTGGGCTTGACTGGAAGTCAGGACCTGCAAATTGCGCCAACGAGCCGTGACACCTTGTCCGAAGAGTGAGTGCTCGTAGTGGGAATCGAGTCCCGGCACCACGCCTCCCCGCCCGTCGGGACGATCGTCCAGCAAGGTGAAGATGGCCATGAGGACCCGGAACCGGGCGGGCAGAACGATGGGAGCCGAGGGCTCGTCGATGGTGGCGACCCAACTGACTTCGCGAACGATCCGGCCGTCCACCAGCCATTGGGCGTGGTCGGGAGCCGCTTCCAACCAGCCATCCTCTCCCGGCTGATAACGAATTTCGTAGCGGTGCCACGAACCGGGCTCAATCGTCAGATCGGTCAGCAAGGGATCGATCATGGGCAGAGTCGAGTCTTCGCCCGTGGGTGATTTCACCTGGAAATGTTCGCGCAACGCCATGATGCGGTGATTTGATACCCCGAAATTCAAAATCACTCCGGTGGTGTTGTCGATCAACGCGATGGCCCCGTTTCCCAACTTGGGATCATCCGGATCCGCTCCGAAAGGATTGGCTTCGGTCCCATTCACCTCAACGCAGAGGTCTACGGAAACGGAAAGGCCCTCCCCCGTGGGATAGCGCCGATCGCTCACGAACATGGCTTTCACGTGGTCGAGAGGATTGTTGAACCCAAGCGTAAAGGTGGGGATCTCAATCTTCAGCTCGGGCGTTTCCGAGGTCGGCAGGGTCACGGTGGCCGTGGGATCGAGCATCTCGTGGCCGTTCACTTCGGGAATGCTCCAGCCTCGGCCGATCAGAGGGGAGCCCGTCGACCAATCCGTAAAATCACGGCCCTCCCCTTCCATCATGTAGGGAGGCTGCGGGAGTGCCCTCCAGACATCGACCGTTTTGGGCTCGTTGGTCCAATTCAAGGGCCGGTAGGTTTCGTCATCCCAGATCTGGTCCACCTCCAGGGTCAGTTCGATCACATTTCCGGCAGGGTCGGGGATGTAAATGAAGATGTTGTGCCCGGGACCGTGGCGGCCGGGGCCATAGATGATAGGAACGTCATTCTTCCAGAGATGATCACAGAACTTTTTCAGTTCGCTCCAGTCGGCCAGGTCATAGGCATAGTGGTTCACCTTGGTCCGGCCGGTTTGGAGGAAGGCGACGCCGTGGTGCTGCTGGTTGCACCGCATCCAGATGGCTGAGTCGTCCACGGTGTCCGAAATCCGGAATCCGAGAACGTCCGTATAAAACGCGGCGCACGTCGGAAGGTCGGCGGTCATGAACGTGATGTGGCCGAAACCGACCGGCCGGACTTCGCGTGGCTCCAACGGTTGATCCAGGGTTTGCATTCCTGCATAAAGCTCCACCCGGTTTCCGTCGGGATCGCGAAAACAGAGGCCGGATCCGTGACCCGGCTCGGGGTAGTCCCGGGGCTCGGGACGGAAACCTTGTGCCGCCAGCTCGTGCCCGGCTTGCTCCAAAGCCTCCTCATCCAAGACTTCCAATCCGAGGTGATGCAGAGCCCGTTCGCCAGGGTAGATGGAAAGGCAGTGGTGGTTGCGGTTGCAGCGCAGGAAGGCGGCGCCGTTGTCGCGGCCGCTCGTCTCGAGGCCTACGATTTTTTCGTAGAACTGGACTGTCTCCTCGACGTTGGGGACGCTGATGCCAACGTGAGTGAAGTTTCGCACCCGAATCATGACGCGTTCCTCACCTGCTCGATGACCGCTGCAAGATTCTGCTTCGATCTTCGTGTGCCTTCGGCAAGGTTTTCCAGCGTACTGGCTTCTTTTCGCTCGTACTCAATGGCCCAGATTCCGTCGAAGGAGTCCAGGAGCGTTCCTATGATGGGAGACCAGTCGATTTCACCCTCTCCGAAGGCCCGGTATTCGACGCCCCTGGGTTTGTCAGGCGCTTGGGCGACGTCTTTCCAGTGCGTGTAGACGACTCGATCCTGAACCGCCAACAACGCCTGGTAGGGATCTTCTCCCCCAAAAGCGTAATTGGCGGGGTCGAAGGTCACTCCGATTTCCCGGTGAGGGACCATGTCCAGGAGCTTCTTGAGGCCGGCGCCGGTAGCCGAGGTGCCGCCATGGTTTTCGATTCCCACGCGGATTCCTTTGCCCTTCAAATAATCGCCCAATTTGTTGAAGGCAACGGCCAGCGTCTCGTAGAGCGCGTCGGTCACCCGGTCAGGAGTCAGGACGTAGTGCTTGGAGTGGGTGAAATCGTGTTCCGTGAAGACTCGAATCACTTGCGCGCCCAGGACCTCTGCAATGTCGACCGCCTTCATGATCTCGGCGGAGCGATCCTCGGCGACCTCGCCTGCCAGGCCGACCACCGCCCCGCTTCCGATGGCAGTCACTTCCACGCCGGCCGCCGTCGCCAGTTCCTTCACCTGTTCGAGTTCCTGCGCGGTGGCGTCCAGCGAAATCCGGTTCTTGGCTTCGCCTTCTTCGAACCATCCGGCGTCGATTTCGACCGCCGGCGTGCCGATCCTGCTACAGGCCTCGAAAAATTCCGGAAAGCCGTACTCCCGGAAGCCGTAGGCTGCGTTCCCGAATCGAATCGGGGCTGCTGCATCTGTCATCGCTGAATCTCCCAGAAACGAGAATCTATTTCACTTGAGGATACAGGAGTTTAGTTGCCACGCCAGCGCAGTCCTTCGGCAGCGCGGCAAACCGGCCGGATTCAGCCTCTAAACCTGATGGACATAGCGGGAAATCTTCCTCACCGGAGCTTTGTCACCCTTGTAGAACTCCCTCAAATAGAGCGGATACCCTCTCCTGACGGGAATCTTGGCGCCGTCGTCCGACGCCATCAGCTTCCAGGCGAACTTGTCCGGCCGCGGCGATATGTCAACCAAGGTGTTCCCTTTGAAATGGCAGGTGTATTGAATCTCATAGGTGGGCGCGGTGTGGTATTCCGTGGTCTCCACCATGGGAAACGTCAGGGTCACTTCATCACCCGGCTGCAATCGATCCACCAGGACATTGTTGCCCGACCATGCCGGCGAGATGCTTTTCTGATTGACTCGGCACTGTACCGCCCTCGTGTCCGCCCAGGAGGGAATGCGCACACTCAGCTTCGTTGCGGTCTTGATTTTGAATCCCACCTTGCCCTCGTAGGGCAGGTAACTGTCGATATCGACCCAGGGCGACGCCCGGTTCAAGAGCAAGTTCACCTGGGCCAGACCCTGATTGTATTGGACGATCGAATTCCAGGCTTCGTAAAGCCCCACCGGGGCGTTGGCATTGCAGCACATTGTCCACCAGGCATGCAGCATGGTGGGATCGGAGACGGAAGCAAACCCGCCCAGTCCTCTCTCGATGACTCGCTCGCCGGACTCGATTTCAGGGTTGAGGGGATGCTCGACGGCGGTCTCAATGATTTTCTCGATGAGGTCGCGACGCAACATCTGACTCTCGACCAGGTGATTTCGCACGTATTGGTCGACATCGTCCCAGTAGTCGCCGATCCCGGCCTGGCTCAGCCGGCAGGCGATATAGACCATGTCTCCGATCGAGCAGGTCTCACACACCTGAGCGGCCCCCCCGTAGGCCCGCCGGTTGTTCTGTTGGATCTTCTCCAGGGGACCTAGAACCGCGGGAAAAAACCCAATGCGGCCGATCCCGGTATTCCGGGTGTATTCATAAAAATGGCGTACGAATCGCTTGGCTGCGTAATCGTTGGCAATGATGGCGTAGTCCACCATTCCCATCACGCCGGTGGTCCGAGTGTGGAAGTGGCCTTCCCAGTGGGCGTGTTCCGGTCCGGCGACCATGGTCGGTCCGTCGGAAGATCCCCACATTGTGGGCTTGAGCATAAAGCGCGCTGTTTTCCGAGCCAGCTCGATAGCCTCCTCGTCTCCGCCCAGTTCAGCCCATAGGGAAAGCGCGCGCAGCGGATTCCCGATGACTTGAAAATTGATCTTGTCCGGCTCCTCGACTGCCGGACCGGAATCGCCTTCCCCGGTCGGCTGTTTCCCTTCACCCATGGCTGTCAGGTCTTCGAATTCCTCCGCCATCGCCGCGCGAACCAGGAAGGTCGGCTTGTTGTTGGTGAACCAGGCTCGTTGGCCGTTCTGTTGCGCCACCTTCTTCAGCCCCCCGGCCAAGTGCTTCACGACCTTGAGCCACTTCGGGTTGTTGTCGTACTCGTGCCACGCCATCAAGGCGACCATGAGTCGGGCATGGGGGAAGGGCCAATAGACATCTTCTCCGTAATTGGGAAAACCCTCCCGGGAGGGCCTTCCGGCATAACGGAGCCACCAGAGACCGTTCTCGTCGATATCCGTCAGCAAGGCATCGACCATCCTGCCGTCATAATCGGCGTGGAGCGTGCTGCCGCGCATCGTGCGCATCG
>JAPOYZ010000545.1:3782-7683 GCA_026706325.1 Candidatus Aminicenantota bacterium | reverse complement strand
CCTCTATGCCAAAAAAAGTGTGCTCCCGGCTTCCCTCAGTAACTAACGAGTCGAGGTTGAGAGATCTCAACGCGAGATAGAGAACGTTGGCTGTTCCCAAGCTTGCTTCCGATATTTCGCGACCGCTACCGTCGAATAAAAGGCGAAGCGCCCGAAGTAGTTTGTCGGGATCGGTTGGGGAAAAGCCTAAAGCAGTCTCGATGGCTTGCCTTGTTCCCGCCATTCGCATGAGCTTTTCGTTGATTCTGAAGGTCAGGTCGCGAATCGGCTTGAGGCGGGCAACCTTGTCGGTCTCTTCTGCCACACTATCCGCTAGTCTCTGCATCTCGACCGGTGTGATGTTCGATTTAGCTCTATTTATGAGCGGGATGAGTGGCGACTTTGTCCACCGTGCCAAGTCTCCCTCTGCGTCGCGCAAGGCATGCAAGACCTCCATCGGTATACGTTTTCGCACGTCATACCCGAATCGGTTTTCCGGTCGGTCGCCACCATAAGTCGAGAATTCGAAGTCATCGTCTTTAGTGGGAGGATGCCCCAGACCCGGAATAGCGCCGAACTCGTATGTTAAACGAGCAACCATCGGCTCCGGCTGAACTAAGTGCTCGGCCAGTACAGCGAGATGCCCCTCGTGGTCCTCGAAGTCTGCGATGTCGATGGCAATCCGTATGCGAACATCGTTCCCAAGTGGACGGCCTAAGCCATCCCAGAAATCCTGAGTTCTGAGTTGGCGGGCCGTGTTAGGAAGTGAAGGGTCAAGCACTAGTCTTAACGCGAATAGTAAATTCGTCTTCCCGATCTGGTTCTCGCCGAGGACAACAGCTGATCGGCCAACGGAAATGTCCAGCTTGTGAAAGTTCCGGAAATTCTCGATATGGATACGTGCTATTCTCATTTCTTCAAAGCACCTTCATGGGGTAGATCAATACGAATCTATACAGTGGGCACCTTATACAATGCCCAATATCATGGGTCACGGGTGATGCGCTACAGCCTTGGTGTCATTTGCAGGTAGTTGTTAGCCAGAGAGTTCAGAGGAAATTCTCGTTTGACGAAAAAATGGGCGAATGCTAACGAACGAGTCACAATCCCCATCCCTAATCTCGTGCCTCGTATTCTCGCACAAAATAGGGTGACGGCGGGATGTTGCTTCTGTGGACTTTCGTGAAAGGATTAGACGTGCCTCATGAGAACACGTCAAACCCGCCGCATTGGACCAAATTTGGATTGCGTGGCCATGTCCGCCGCTTCCGGTGCGCAAGCGCTACAGATCCGGTATTGATGCCTGGGAAATTCGCCTCGCGCAGTCCGGCTGAGTTTTCCCGTTGCGTCCTTCAGCGGGGAAAGACAGAATGTCTGGAACCGACAGGATTCCATGAGTCCGCTTGGAGGGAGGCACCCGAATGAGTGACGGTCAGACACATCACCAGCGCACCGGCCGGGAGACCCGGATGGAGAATGCCGTCGTCGGTGAGGGCACTTTCATCGAGCCCGATGTCACGCTCGGCTACCGGTATCACCGGGACTGCGGCCCGGCCCGAATCGGCCGCCACGGGATCCTGCGGCAAGGGACCGTCATCTACGGCGACACCCGGATCGGCGACTATTTCCAGACCGGTCTCTACGCAGTCATTCGGGCCAAAGTCCGGATCGGGGACTACTGCACCATCTTCAACCACTCGGTGGTGGAAGGGATCGTCCGGATGGGAGACGGGGTGCGGGTCATGGCTCACACCTACATCCCGACACGGACCTGGTTCGGCGACCATGTCTTCGTGGGACCGGGCGTCATCTTCCTGAACGACCGGGAGCCTTGCCGTTACGAAGTCATGCCCACGCCCAGCGGAGCCACCATCGAAGACGAGGTCGTCATCGGCGGCGGTTGCACCATCCTTCCGGGGATCACCATTGGTGAGGGGAGCTTCATTGCCGCGGGGGCGGTGGTGCACCGCGACGTTCCCAGGAAGAGCTTCGTCAGGGGGGTTCCCGGACGCGTGGAGCCGCTGCCGAGCAAGTTCGACATGCCCAACAACGTGGGCGTGATGAGACAGAAGATCGATCTGTGGCATCCTCTCACCGCCGATCTGGCCGCCGTCGATTGGCCGGAGCGGTGGGGTCCGGCCCCCGACTGGGCCGCGTCCGATTGAGGATCCGTCCAGGTCCGGCGTTCCGGTCCAGGAGGCGAAGGAGACATGATGAAAATTCCGGTCCTGCTCCTGGCCGCCTGCTTTTCCGGCGTCTCCCTGTCCGCCAACTGGCCGGACTACCGGGGCCCCCGCCGGGACGGCGTGTCCGAGGTCGCGAACCTGCCCCTGCGATGGAGCGAGACGCTCAACGTTCGCTGGAAGACGCCGATTCACGGCCGTGCCTGGTCCTCTCCCGTGATCTGGGGGAAACAGGTCTGGCTCACCACCGCCACGGAGGACGGCAAGGAGCTCTCCGTTCTCTGCATCGATCGCGACAGCGGCAAGATCCTCTTGGACCGGAAGCTCTTCGACGTCGCCAAACCTCGTCCCCTGAGCAACGCCGTCAACACCTATGCCAGCCCCTCGCCCACCATCGAGGAAGGCCGGGTGTATGTCCATTTCGGGAGTTACGGGACCGCCTGCCTGGACACGGACACCTTCCGGGTCATCTGGGAACGAAGGGACCTCCCCTGTGACCATTGGCGCGGCCCGGCCTCGTCGCCCGTGCTCTGGGAGGACCTCCTCTTCCTGCACATGGACGGCGCCGACGTCCAGTACGTAGCGGCTCTGGACAAGGCCACGGGCTTCAACCGGTGGGTGACCTTCCGCTCCGTCGACTACGGAGACCTGGAGGAGAACGGCCGCCCGCGCATGTCCGGTGACTTCCGCAAGGCCTACAATACTCCGCTGGTGATCGAGTTCCAGGGAGAGCCGCAACTCATCAGCCCCAGCGCCAAGGGCGCCTACGGCTACGATCCCCGCACCGGACGCGAGATCTGGCAGATTCGCCACGGGGGACACTCGTCGGCGCCCAGGACCCTCTACTCGGACGGCCAGGTCGGGATCGGCACCGGATACATCGGGAACGCGGCCCAGCTTTGGGCGATCCGACTCGGTGGCCGGGGCGACGTGTCCGGAACCCACGTGGCGTGGAAGTACGCGCGCGGCGCTCCGAAGCACTCCTCCCCGGTGCTGGCCGGAGGGCGGGTCTACATGGTGAGCAACGACGGGGTCGCCACTTGTCTTGACTTCAAGAGCGGACAGGAGATCTGGAAGAAACGAATCGGCGGTCTCCACTCCGCCTCGGTCCTCTACGCCGCCGGCCGGATTCACTACTTCGACGAGGACGGCCGAACCACCATTCTCCAGCCCGGGGAGACGCCGGAAATCCTGGCCAGGAACAAGCTGGACGACGGGTTCATGGCCTCGCCCGCCGTGGCCGACGGAGCCCTCTTCCTGCGCACGAAGACGCACCTCTACCGGATCCAGGGAAGATGAGCAAAGAGAAGAAAATTCCGATCCTGCTTCTGGCCGCGTGCTTTTCGAGCGTGGCCCTCTTCGGAAACTGGCCCGACTATCGAGGTCCCGGCCGGAACGGCATCTCCGACGCAGCGAACCTGCCACTGCGTTGGGGCGAGACGCTCAACGTTCGATGGAAGACGGCGATTCATGGCCGTGGCTGGTCATCTCCGGTGATCCGCGACAATCAGGTCTGGTTAACCACCGCCACGGAGGACGGAAAAGAGCTCTCCGTTTTGTGCGTCGACCGGGACAGCGGACGCATCCTGCTGGATCGGAAGCTCTTCGACGTCGCCAATCCTCGTCCCCTGAGCAACCCCGACAATTCCTACGCCAGTCCTTCTCCGACCATCGAGGAGGGCCGCGTCTACATCAATTTCGGGAGCTATGGGACCGCCTGCCTGGACACGGGGACTTTC
>JAPOYZ010000545.1:0-3772 GCA_026706325.1 Candidatus Aminicenantota bacterium | reverse complement strand
GCCGGGACCTCCCCTGCGACCACTGGCGCGGCCCGGCCTCTTCCCCCTATCTCTGGCAGGACCTCCTCTTCCTGAACATGGACGGCGCCGACGTCCAGTACGTGGTAGCTCTGGACAAGACGACCGGCGCCAACCGATGGGTGACGTTTCGATCGGTGGACTTCGGAGATCTGGAGGAGGACGGCCGTCCACGCGCGTCCGGAGACTTTCGTAAGGCCTACAACACGCCGCTGGTGGTCGATTTCCAGGGAGAGCCGCAACTCATCAGTCCCGGCGCCAAAGGGGCGTATGGATACGATCCCAGAACCGGACGCGAGATCTGGCAGATTCGCCACACCGGTCACTCATCGGCGCCCAGGACCCTGTACGCCGACGGGCAGGTGGGCATCGCCACGGGGCATATCGGCGGAACGGCGCAACTTTGGGCGGTCCGGCTCGGCGGCCGGGGCGACGTGACCGGATCCCATGTCGCCTGGAAACACGCCCGGGGCGCTCCCAAGCGCTCCTCTCCGGTTCTGGTGGAGGGACGGGTCTACATGGTGAGCAACGACGGGATCGCCACTTGCATCGACTTCAAGAGTGGAGAGGAAATCTGGAAGGAACGAATCGGAGGTCTCCACTCTTCCTCGGTGCTTTATGCGAGCCGCCGGATTCACTTCTTCGACGAGGACGGTGTCGCCACCATCATCCAACCGGGCGATGCTCTGGAGATCCTGGCCCGAAACAAGCTGGACGACGGTTTCATGGCTTCCCCGGCGGTCTCCGACGGAGCGCTCTTCCTGCGCACGAAGACTCATCTCTACCGGATTCAGGAGTAGCGGAGGGGATTTGTGCCGTACGGGGGCTCGTAGTCACCTGCCATTCGATTAAGAGTGTAAAGGGGGGACTATCGTCCCCCCTAACCCCCCCAATCGGCGGTAAGAAAACCGCCGCTCCGCCTTGTCTTTTCCCGCATTGCTCGTAGTAGACTGAGCGCCACCGGCGCCGGGTAGTCTTTCCCCAACGACGCCGAGTCGAGAAGACGGAGGAGCAACGTGAGTCCAAAGCGGATCGTCTACCCCTACATCCCCAACTCGGTCCCGGAAATCAAGGCCCGGATGCTCAAGGAAGTGGGCGCCCGGGACATCATGGATCTCTACGCCGAGATCCCCGACGAGCTGATCCTGAAAGGGAAGATGGACCTCCCCGAGCCGATCCTGGACGAGTACTCCCTGAAACGGCACCTGGAGGAGATCCTGGACCGGAACCGGAACTGCGATGACCACCTGAATTTTCTGGGCGCCGGCTGCGCCCAGCACCACGTCCCGGCGGTCTGCGACGAGATCAACAGCCGGGGCGAGTTCGTGACCGCGTACGTGGGCGAGCCTTACGCCGATCATGGAAAGTGGCAGGCCCTCTTCGAGTATGCCAGCCTCATGGGGGAGCTGCTGGACATGGATGTCCTGAGCTGCCCTCTCTACGACGGTCCGGCCGCCGCGGCCACCTCGTTGCGGATGGCCTCCCGGACCACCGGCAGGAACGAGGTCCTGGTTCCCGGTTCCGCGAGCCCGGACCTGATGGCCGTGGTCCGCAACTCCGATCCGCCGTCTCCTCGAACACGGCGGCGGTCCTCATCGAGAATCCCGGCTACCTGGGGAACATCGAGACGCAGGCCGAGGAGATCGGGGAGATCGCCCGGAACGCCGGGGCCGAGTTCGTGGTCTACACCGACCCCATTTCCCTGGGAGTCCTGGCTCCTCCCGCCCATTACGGCGGGACCTTCGCCTGTGGAGACTTCCAGCCCCTGGGAATGCACATCCAGTGCGGCGGCGGACAGGGCGGCTTCATCGCCACCCACGGCGACATGCGTTACGTGGCCGAGTTCAAGGACCTCATGTTCGGCATCACCGAGACCGTGCGGGAGGGCGAATGGGGCTTCGGCGAGGTGCTCTTCGACCGGACCTCCTACGGTTCCCGGGAACAGGGCAAGGAGTACACGGGAACCACCACGGGGCTCTGGGCCATTACGGCCGGCGTCTACCTGGCGCTGATGGGTCCCAAGGGCATGGAGGAGATCGGCCGGACCATCCTCCAGAAGTCGCAGTACGCCGCCCGGGAGATGACCCGGATACCGGGGGTCCGGGTCGCGTCGGAGACCCCGTTCTTCAAGGAGTTCGTCGTGAACTTCGACGGGACCGGCAAGAGCGTCGGTGAGATCAACGCCGCGCTGCTGGATCGTAGGATCTTCGGAGGCAAGGACCTGTCGCGGGAGTTTCCCGAATTGGGCCAGAGCGCCCTCTATTGCGTGACCGAGAGAATCACCCAGGACGACATCCTCACGCTGGTCCGGGCCCTGGGGGAGTGCTGTAGCTGAATCAGGATCCGGCGAACGGAGGATTCCGAAACCGGGAAGGAGATCGGGACCATGGGCAGAGACCGTGAGACGTTGCTCAGGAAATACCACCAGGCTCGATGGGACGAGGAGATCATCTGTGAAATGCACGTACCCGGGGAACGGGGAATCCTGGTTCCCGAGGCCGAGTCCGGCATCCGGGAAGCGGTGGGAGACGGAACCTCCCGGATTCCGGAGAACCTGAGACGAAAGCGCCCGCCGGCCCTGCCGGAAATCAACCAGATGCGGGTGAACCGCCACTACATGCGCCTCTCCCAGGAGACCCTGGGGACCGACGTCAACATCGACATCAGCCAGGGCACCTGTACCATGAAGTACAGCCCCAAGATCCAGGAGCACGTGGCCACCCGAAACCCGGGCATGGCCGAGGTCCATCCCCTGCAGGACGAGAGCACGATTCAGGGCATCCTTCACGTCTACTACCGGTTCGAGCAGTTTCTGAAGGAGATCTCGGGCATGGACCGGTTCAGCTTCCAGCCGGGAGGAGGCGCCCAGGGAGTCTTCACCAACGCCTCCATGGTGCGCGCCTACCACGCCTCCCGAGGCGATCACCAGCGCGACGAAGTGATCACCACCATGTTCTCCCACCCTTGCGACGCGGCCACCGGCGCCACCGCGGGTTACAAGGTCGTCACCCTGATGCCGGACGAGACCGGATACCCCCACGTCGACGCCATGAGGGCGGCCGTCTCCGAGCGGACGGCGGGCATCTTCATCACCAACCCCGAGGACACGGGCCTCTACAACCCGCAGATCAAGGAATTCGTCGACATCGCCCACGGCGTGGGCGCCCTCTGCAGCTACGACCAGGCCAACGCCAACGGCCTCCTGGGGGTGACGCGAGCGAAAGAGGCGGGCTTCGATCTCTGCCACTTCAACGTCCACAAGACCTTCTCCATGCCCCACGCCTGCATGGGACCCGCCATCGGCGCCGTCGGCGTGGTGGACGAGTTGAAGCGTTATCTTCCCCTGCCCCGGGTCGAGTTCGACGGCGAGCGCTACACGCTGGACTACCAGGGCGAACCGGAGAGCATCGGCCGGGTCCGTTCCTTTCTGGGGAACGCGCAGGGAGTCCTCAAGGCCTATGCCTGGATCATGCAGCTCGGCGCCGACGGGTTGCGGGAAGTGGCCGAGTGCTCCGTCCTCAACAACAACTACATGTTGAAGAAGCTGAGCGAGGTGCCCGGGGTCGTCATCCAGTACTCGGAAGAAAAGCGGCGCCTGGAGCAGGTGCGCTACAGCTGGGGCAAGCTGAACCGGGATACGGGCGTCGGAACGGACGACATCAATCGCAGAATCGCCGACTACGGGATCCAGCACTACTGGCCCAGCCATCCACCGAGATCTACACTCGAGCCCTACACGCCGCTCTCCTGCGAG
>JAPOYZ010000228.1:1241-7684 GCA_026706325.1 Candidatus Aminicenantota bacterium | reverse complement strand
CCCGGGTGTTCGGGATGCGCCGAGCTGGGCCCGGCCGCGCCGGGGCGGGCCAAAGAGAAGTAGAAGGCGTCACTGAACTGGGATCGGCGCAGACCCAGTGAGAGCGCGCGCCGGAAGTTGGCGTTCCGCAGCAACCTGGAGATCTCGGGATCTCCCTCCCACCCCAGGTTGAAGTAGCAGCCGAAGAGCATCCTCGAGGCGGAGGGGTCGAGATGGATGTTGTAGTTCTCCTCCTCGGCATGCTCCAGAAAGACGGGCAGGTTCTGCAGGTCCAGATCCCGGTACTGAAAGTCGTATTCGCCGGCGATGGCCCGCAGGTTGACGACCTCGCGGTCCGTCGCCTTGGTCAGGACCCAGCGATCGATATAGGGAAGCTGGTTGCCTTCCGTGTCCACCTCCCAGAAATAGGGGTTCCGTTCCAGGACCCACGCGGAACTGTCCCGCGCCTGTACGGTCCTCCAGGGCATCAGGACGGGCAGTTCGGCGTTCAGGGCGTAGTTGTTCCGGAGCTTCATCAGCCCGACCCAGTCCTCCTGCTGTGACTCCCGCACCTTACGACGGAGATCCTCCGGGGACACGTAACTCGGATGGAACTGCTTGAGATAGTGCGCCGGTGCGTAGGGCCCCCAGAGGAACTCTCCGAAGACGCCTCCCCCGAACCGGCTGAAGGCGGAGGCCACGATCTCCAGGAGCCGGTGATACGGGTCGTCGTATCGGAAGAGCACCGTGTACGGATCCAGGACCTGGAACCGCATCTGCTTGCCGTTGACCACCAGGTCCGGATCGGGGAAGGGGAACACGTCGGGGTGGGTGTTGAGATCTTCCCAGTAGAAGCGCACGTCCTCTGCAGTGAAGGGATGGCCGTCGGACCAGCGCATGCCTCGCCGCAGGTGAATCCGGAGGCGGCGGCCATCCTCGCTCTGGCGCCAGTCCTCGGCCACGCTGGGGACGATCCGCGTCCCGGCCGCGTCGTAGAAGAGGAACTTCTCCATTCCCATGATCCGGTTCATCTCTTCGTTGAGACCCTTGGCGATCATGCCGGATTGCACGGTTCCTCCGTACCGGCCGATGGACTCGATGGGACGGAGCACCAGCGGATTCTCCGGCAGCCGTTCCTCGACCGGCGGCAGCTTGCCCTGGGCTACCAGGCGGGCCAGCATCGGGGCCTCCCGGAAACGGCGGGGCCGGCGTTCCGGGTCCAGGACGATCGCGGCTCCCTGCGGGGTCTCTTCGGAGATCAGATAGGGCGAGGAACCGGGGACTTCCGAGTCGAGAACCGGCTGGCAGCAGAGGGCGCCCAAGGCCGCGAGGGAAGGGAGGAATGTCGACCTTCGGCTGGACATTTCATCGTCTATCGTCGATGGTCTGGCAGAATGTCAGAGCCGGAGAGACGCCGCAAGCGGCCTCGGCTCGGGCGCCGGGAGGATTCAACCATGCCGAAACGAAGTTTGTTCGCCCAGGACGACGTTTATTCCCGCTCCATACCTCGCCAGGCGGGGCCGCGGGTGGCTCATCCCGCCGCAACCTACGACTTCGGTGTGGCCTATCCCGATCCCGGCTCGCTGCCTCTGGCGGAGTTGGCGGAAGGCCTCCGGGCGGGTCTCGAGGAGGAAGGGAGAGATCTCGCCAAATACCCCCATCCTTCAGGATATCCGCCCCTGCGGGAGTACGTCGCCGAGAAGCTGGCGGGGGACCGGGGCCTTTCGGTTTCGCCGCGGGACATCATCCTCGGTGATGGTTCCAGCCAGCCCAATCACATGATCATCGAAGCGCTGGTGAACCCGGGCGAGGTAGTCCTGACCGAAGAGTTCACCTATCCGGGGACTCTGGGAATTCTGAGGCGATTCGGCGCCGATATCCGGGGAGTGGCCTGCGACCAGGAAGGATTCCTGCCCGATGCGCTGGAGGGAGCGATCCGAAGCGCTTGCGGCGAGGGGAAACGGGTCAAGCTTATTTACACGATTCCGACTTTCCAGAATCCCCTGGGATGGGTCATGAGCCTGGAGCGCCGGCAGCACCTGTTGGAGACGGCCCAACGGCACGGGATCGCCATCCTGGAAGACGATTGCTACGTGGACCTTCGTTTTGAGGGGGAGCCGGTGCCGGCCATCGCCTCCCTCGATACCGATGGGGTGGTGGTGTACGTCGGTTCCTTCTCCAAGATCATCGGACCGGGGGTCCGTCTCGGCTACCTGGCCGGTCCTTCACCGCTCCTGGACCGGATCTCGGCCATCAAGAGTGGAGGGGGAGTGAGCCAGTTGGGGGCGCTGGCCATTCATCGTTATGCCGTGACCCACCTGGAGGAGCACATCCGGTCCGCCAACCGTATCCTCAGCCGCAAGCGCGACGCCATGCTGGCGGGATTGGCAGAAGGGTTCGGAGACCGATCGGATACCGGAGCCTCCTGGAGCCGTCCCCGGGGCGGCCTGTTCATCTGGCTGACTTTGGCTCCTGCAGTCGACATGCAGGCGGTTGCCGACCGGGCCCTGCGCGAGGGTATTATCATCTTTCCCGGCATACGCCTGTCGCCCGAGGGAAACTCGGGTCACAACTGCGCCAGGCTCTGTTTCGGCTACGATCCGCCCCGGGTCATTCGGGAGGGGATGGCGCTCCTGGCCGGAATCTGCCGGCGGGAAACCGTGGTTTCAGTGTAGCTGTCCGGACCAGCGGCGCCGCGGTGGTCATGAAGCACCCGGTCCGGTCCAGACGACTCCGGCAAAAGGTCGGCCCGATCAGCTACGAAGAAATCGGTGGGACCGAAGAAGGCGACGATGAACAACTGTCATCTTGGGTTTGGGAAGAGATCCAAGAGTTCGGAGCATGCGTCGTCTCCAGATCACGGACAGCACACCGCTCCACCGTGTGGAGATGCGGGTTCTTCCTGTTACTCATCCGGCTCTTGAGGAAGGCGGTGGGCAGCCTCCCACCGGTGCTCCTTCCACCGGTTCCGAGTCCGGGCGCCATATCGCCGGTCGTAGTGATCCCGGTGCTGGCGGAAGCGCCTCAGACGCTCCTCTTCGTCTATCGCCGCCTCGTTTTGTTCATGGACCCATCGGTATACGGCCCAGAAGATGATCGGCAGGATGGCGCCGACGAGGTAACGCCAATGGAACGTCCCGTTCACAAGGGACCAGCCCACGTAGATCCACAATGGGATCAGGACGATCCACGCGCCCAGCCTGAGCAGGTATTTGAGGAACATCATTCGCCAGGGGTACGGACCCGCTAACCTATCGATCTGATGAGACGAAAAATACGATGTGCCGGCCTCGACGGCAAGCAGGGAATGTCGCACCCGTGCGGACTGGCCTTCGCTCCCGATGGAGACAGTCCGATTCGTATCGACTGGAGACTTCACAACTCTCCGGTCTGAGCTCTCCCTGGATCCGGAGACGCTCTGATGACGGGATGGCAGCCGTTGTCATCTTCCTCCGAAAAATGAAAACACCCCCTGTCGCGTTCTCTGACAGGATAGCCCTCTTGCCGGGCGGGAAGCTGCCATTTGAATAGCCTCTGCCGCCGTGGGTCGTTCCTACGAATCTCAGAAGAAGCCTGAACCGCAGCATTGTATAAATGTCTCCGACTAGAAATATAGTGACTACGTGAATTCTCAATGACAATAAGTGCTTGTCTGCTGACAAATTTGTGACAATTTGTCCGAGGACGTTATTATTGAAGCTCGTCGAGTCCGATTCGTCTCACAACCGGCACGTTGATTGGGTCAGTGCGTGAAGATGCCGAACCAAGGCCCGGTCCGGGGTCCGGTAGGAAGGGGTGTATGCAGAATCTGGACGAACTGAGGGGGGAGAACGAACTGCTGCGCAACCGCATCTCCCGGCTCACCGCGGCCAGCCTGCGAATCAGCGCGAGCCTCGACCTCGACACGGTGCTGCGCGAGATTGTGGAAAGCGCCCGGGAGCTGACGGGAGCCGACTGCGGCGTCATCACGACCCTCGATGCCTCGGGGCAGGTCGAGGACTTCGTCTCTTCCGGCTTCACTGCGGAAGAACACCAGCAGTTGACGGACTGGCCCGCCGGGCCACGGCTCTTCGAGCATTTACGGGACCTCCCGGGACCGATCAGACTACGAGATCTTCCCGGCTATGTCCGGTCGCTCGGCATTTCCTCGCACTTGATGTGGATGAAGACCTTCCAGGTAACGCCGATGCGTCATCGGGGCGTCCATGTCGGCAGCTTTTTTCTCGCCCGGAAGGAAGGCAGCCGGGAGTTCACGAGGGAGGACGAAGAGATTCTCGTGCTGTTCGGGTCGCAGGCGGCAGCGGCCATCGCCAACGCCCGGACCTACCGGGACGAGGAGCGGGCCAGGGCCGATCTGGAGACCCTGGTCGACATCTCGCCGGTGGGCGTCGCGGTCTTCGATGTCAAGTCGGGCAAGGCGTTGTCGGTCAATCGGGAGGCGAAGCGGATTGTTGGAGGCCTGCTCTCGCCGGGCCAGCGTGTGGAGAAACTCCTGGAGATTGTGACATTGCGCCGCCCGGACGGATGGGAGATCTCGCTGGAAGAGGTTCCCGCGGTGCAAGCATTGAGCGATGCGGTGCCGATCCGCGCCGAGGAGATTGTCCTCCAAGTGCCCGACGGCCGGAGTGTCACGATGCTGATGAACGCCGTGCCGATTCGTTCCGAGACCGGCACGAATGAGTCGGTGGTCGTCACCATGCAGGATTTGGCTCCTCTGGAGGAGCTGGAGCGGTTGCGGGCCGAGTTCGTGAGCCTGGTGAGTCACGAGTTGCGGGCCCCGCTGATCTCCATCAAGGGCTCGACCACCACTGTGCTGAGCACCCTGCCGGAACCGAACCTGGCCGAGATACTCCAGATCATCCGTCTCATCGACGGGCAGGCCGATCATATGCGCGGTTTGATTAACGATCTGCTGGATGCGGGCCACATCGAGACGGGCACACTGTCGGTTTCCCCTGAGCCTCTGGACGTGGCCAGCTTGGTGGACCAGGCCAGGAACACGTTCCTGAGCGGCGGGGGCAGACACGCCGTCCACATTGACCTGCCGCTGGTTCTCCCCCGGGTGATGGCCGACCGGCAGCGCATCGTCCAGGTCATGAACAACCTCTTTGCCAACGCCGCCCGGCACTCTCCCGTGTCCGCACCGATCCGGATCACTGCGGTTCACGAGGACGTTCACGTGGCGGTCTCCGTGTCGGACGAAGGCCGGGGGGTGCCGCCGGACCTGCTGCCGCACCTGTTCCGCAAGCACGCGCGTGTGGGAAACGATCGGGGGATCCGCGGTTCCGGCCTGGGCCTGGCCATCTGCAAGGGCCTGGTGGAGGCCCACGGCGGACGCATTCGGGCCGAGAGTGAAGGGGATGGTCTGGGCGCCCGGTTCACCTTCACGATTCCGGTGGCGGCCGACGCCGGGATTGGCGCCGCGACGGGTATTGTCCGAAGTTCATCCCGTTCGCCTCGGAAGGATCAGGCGCAAACCCGAATCCTGGTGGTAGACGACGATCCTCAGACGCTCCGGTACGTGCGGGACGCGCTCGCGGCAGCCGGCTATAGCCCGCTGGTTACCGGCGATCCCCGGGAAGTGTCCCGCCTGATCCAGGTGAAGCAACCCCGGCTGGTCCTGCTGGACCTCATGCTGCCGGGGACGGACGGTTTCGAGTTGATGGATCAGGTCCCCGAGATGGCCGATCTGCCGGTCATCTTCATCTCCGGCTATAAAGGAGATGAGATGGTCGCAAGGGCGCTGGAGATGGGCGCCGCCGATTACATCATCAAGCCGTTTTCGAAGACGGAATTGACGGCGAGGGTTCAGGCGGTCCTGCGCCGGCGGCGCAAATCGTCCAAATCGTTCCGATTGGGGGATCTGGAGCTCCACTACGAGGACCGCCAAGTGACCGTGGCCGGCCGGCCGGCGCCACTGACGGTTACCGAATACGAACTGCTCCGCGTGCTTTCGGTCAACGCAGGCCGGATACTGACGTACGATTCCCTACTGCGCCAAGTCTGGAACCGGCGGGACTTGGGAGACCATCGGGTCGTGCACGCGTTCGTGAAGAGACTCCGCCGCAAGCTCGGCGACGATGCGGCCCGGCCAACCTACATCTCTACCGTGCGCCGGGTCGGCTACCGCATGCTCAAGCCAACAGATCCGTGAGATCTCCCGTTCTGCCGCGGATTCTCGCGCCAGCGGCCCCTTCTGAATCGGTTGCTCTCCTCTGGGATACCGAGTAGCAGAAAGACCATCCATGGCCGGTTGAATCACCCTGCGAACGGTGCCAGCATGCGGGTCTTCGTAGATGGTTGATGTCGACTATACGGGGGGCGTTCGTGGGATCCCACGGTGAATCCGAAGCCGCAAGAGGCAACCGGCAGCAACAGAGGTTGCTGTCTCTCGACACCTATCGCGGACTGATCATGGTCTCCCTCGCCTTCAAGGGTTTCGGCCTCAGGGAAACGGCCGAGAA
>JAPOYZ010000228.1:0-1231 GCA_026706325.1 Candidatus Aminicenantota bacterium | reverse complement strand
GCGACGAACCCGGACTCTTCCTTCTGGCAAACGGTTCACTACCAGTTTTCCCACGTCCCCTGGACCGGATGCGGCTACTGGGATCTGATCCAACCCTCCTTCATGTTCATGGTGGGAGTGTCGATGGCCTACTCTTTTGCCAAACGATCCGGACTGGGGCACTCCTACGGCAGGATGCTGCGCCACGCCCTCCGGAGATCCGCCGTCCTCATCCTGCTGGGCGTCTTCCTGATTTCCGATTCGCTCTCCAGCACCAATTGGTCGTTAATGAATGTCCTGACGCAGATCGGGCTGGGCTACACCTTCCTATTCTTGTTCTGGCGTCGAGGATTTCGAATTCAGTTCCTTGGGGCATCGTTCGCCCTGATCCTGACGTGGATGTTGTACGTCCTGTATCCCGGAGCCGGGGTCGAGCTTCCGAGCGGCTCGCCCGAGGTGGGGGTTCAACCGGAGTGGGCTCAGCGACATCTGGCGGAAGTGCCTCCAGCCTGGCACAAGAACGCCAACGCCGGTCATGCCGTTGATGTCTGGCTGCTGAACCGGATGCCGCGCCGGGAGCCGTTCGTCTACGACAGAGGAGGGTATCCGACCATCAACTTCATTCCCTCCCTGGCCACCATGCTCTTCGGCCTGATGGTGGGCGGGACCCTTCGCTCGCGCCGCTCGGCCCGAACCAAGCTCGGAACAATTCTGGCCGCGGGGATGATTGGCCTGACCGTAGGACTGATCCTCGATTGGACGGGTGTCTGTCCACTTGTCAAGCGGATCTGGACACCCTCCTGGGCGATCTTTTCCACAGGCTGGTGCTGCCTGATCCTGGGAGGACTCTACGCTCTGATTGACGTGGCCGGGATCCGTCGCTGGACTTTCCCACTGGTAGTGGTGGGAACCAACTCCATCGCCATCTACTCGATGAGCATGCTCCTGCCCGACTGGACCACGGCAACCTTGCGGACACACCTGGGGCAGAACATCTTCAGGCTCTGGGGAGCCGCCAATGAGCCCGCCCTCGAGCCGGTGATGGTGGGGCTCACGTTCTGGCTGGTCTGCTGGTGGATGTATCGGCGGAAGATCTTTCTGAGAGTGTGAATCGCACAAGCTCTCAGCAGCCCGTGGAAAAAGTCGTCACGGCATTCGACCGTCCCTGCACAGGCGCGGACTGTGTTGCGATTCCGTCACATACTCCCGGTATGCGCGCCCATAGCGCCTTGTCCTGCGGGCGCAGGAACGG
>JAPOYZ010000216.1 GCA_026706325.1 Candidatus Aminicenantota bacterium | reverse complement strand
TTGGTATGCGCGCCGGAGACCCGAGCTGGTCGAGCTCTGGACCCGGATTCTGGGCAAGCTGAGTCCCGCGCCGGAGGACCGCCGCTGGTTCGGGGACATCACGAAGGTGAAAGTCTACAGCCGCCAGGAGCGGGAGGGGTACACCCGGGTCCACCTGGGACTGCCCATGGAGGTTGATTTCTACCAGGACCACCTCTTGCTGATGCCCACGGACCAGGGAGCCGGCCCGTTTCCGGCCGTCATCGCCTGGGCGGCCACCAGCTCCGACTACGATGCCCCGGAGCAGTGGTGGGGCGCTTATCTGGCGCGGCGCGGCTTCGTGGTCCTGACCAGCCAATCCTTCATCAAGAAGTACCGGGAGGGCCGGAGCTTTCGCAACGGGGTGCACGAGACACTCTATTTCCGCTTCGGACACTGGCTGCCCATGGGCAAAATGGTCCACGACGTCTCTCGGGAGGTGGAATACCTGAGCTCCCTGCCGGAGGTGGACGCGGACCGGATCGGGTTCATGGGATTCTCCCTGAGCGCCAAGGCGGCCATTTACGCCGCCGCCCTCGTCCCCGAGATCAAGGCGACGGTCTCTTTCGATCCGGGAGTCGCCCTCAACGGCCGGACCAACTGGTTCAAACACTGGTACCTGGACTGGCTGAAACGGTTCCCCGGCATCGATACGCACGATTACCCGATCCACGGCCTGCGTGGCACCGTCCTGAGCCTGCTGAATCCCGACGTGAGCCGTCCCGGACTCGAGCGGAACCATCACGAATTGATGGCCATGTGCGCGCCCCGGGCCTTCATGCTCATCGGCGGACGAATGGCCGACCTGCACAACGAGGGCTACTGCAACCGGGCGGCGGAAGTCTACGAATATCTCGGCGTCGGGGAACGATACGAGTACGTGCCTACGCCGGACGGGCACGCGGCCAACGGACCCCACATCGATCCGGCCTGGCAGCAGTTCCTTCACAAGTGGCTGGTCGAGACACCGATTGACTTCGCGGGTTACGAAAGATGAGATTCGTGGAACGCCACCCCCGATTCCATCGAGTCGGCACAGTTTGGCTCCCGGTGGGAGGCCCATCCCTGCAGTGATGGAATGCGGTGATGGAACAGTGGTAGGCTAGACCCATGGTCCGCCTTTCCCTAACAGTCTTGATCCTCACCGCTTGCAGTTGTTTCCACCTGCTCGCCGCGGCGGAGACGGCGCGGTTTTCCGCGGACGAGATCCAATTCTTCGAAAACCGGATCCGTCCGGTCCTGCGGAACAAGTGTTCCGGCTGTCACAACGACAAGCTGCCCACCAGCGGCCTCTCCACCGACAGCCGGGAAGGGATCCTCAAGGGTGGAAACCGGGGAGAAGCCGTGGCCGAGGGCCTGCCCGGAGAGAGCCTTCTCGTCCACGCCATCCAACGGCAAGGCGATTTGAAGATGCCCCCAGGGGAACCGCTGGCCGATCAGGAGGTCTCGGCGCTGGTCCGTTGGATCCGGATGGGACTTCCCTGGCCCGACCCGGCTCCGGACCGGGCCAAGGCCATGGAGGACCCGTCGCAACACTGGGCGTTCCAGCCCATCCGGCGTCCCGCGGAACCGCCGGTGTCCGACCCCGGCTGGGTGCGCAATCCCATCGACCGCTTCATCCTCGCCCGCCTCGATCAACAAGGGTTGAAACCATCGCCGGAAGCGGAGAAGACCACCCTGATCCGCCGGGCCTATCTGGACTTGGTCGGACTGTTGCCCCGCCCCGAGGAAGTGGACGCATTTCTGGAAGATACGCGCTCGGACGCCTATGAACGGCTCGTCGAGCGACTGCTGGGGTCGCCGCACTACGGAGAGCGGTGGGGACGCCATTGGCTCGATCTGGCCCGCTACGCCGACTCGGACGGCTACAACAACGACCTGCCCCGCAAGATCTGGAAATACCGGGACTGGGTGATCGAGGCGTTGAACCGCGATCTTCCCTACGACGAGTTCGTGATCGAGCAGATCGCCGGAGACCTGATGCCCGAGCCCACTCAGGACCAGGTCATTGCCACGGGGTTTCACCGCAACACCCAGTTGAATCTGGAGGGGGGCATCGACTTCGAGCAGTACCGCGTCGAGGCGGTGGTCGACCGGGTGCATACCACGGGCGTCGTCTTCCTGGGTCTGACCTTGGGCTGCGCCCGCTGCCACGACCACAAGTACGACCCCGTCTCCCAACGGGAGTTCTACCGGTTCTTCTCCTTCTTCAACAACATCGACGAACTGAGCGGCGAGTACAAGAACAAGGCCGGGCGCGGACGCGCCTACGAGCCGATCCTGGAGTTCGGCACCCCCGAACAATTTGCGAGGCGGGAGGCCATCAAGGCCCAGCTCAAGGCGATGCGGGAGGAAAACGAGAAGTACGAGGAACTGTTGGTTTCCAAACAGGAGGAGTGGGAGGCCAACCTGGACGAAGAAGCCCGGGCCAAGCTGACCCCGGGCCATCTGGCCGCTTTGAAGATTCCCATCGCCGAGCGCCATCCGGAGCAGCAGAGGTACACGCGGCGCGCCTATTTCCGGCAGGATGTGGGACATCAGGAAAGAACGAAGGCTTTGGACGCCGTCGGGAAGCTGAAACCCGAGATTCCCAGCACGTTGGTCATGCGGGAGTTGCCCGAACCCCGGCCCACCCACGTACTGCTGGGAGGCGATTTTCTGCAGAAGGGGATTCAGGTCTGGCCCGGAACCCTGGCCGTGCTGCCACCGTTGCCGGAACGTGAGAAATACACTCGCTTGGACCTGGGCCACTGGCTGGTGGACGAGAAGAATCCCCTGACGCCGAGGGTCACGGTCAACCGGATCTGGCAGCGGTACTTCGGCACTGGGATCGTCGAGACCAGCAACGATTTCGGAACCCAGGGCACCCCTCCCTCCCACGCCCGGCTCCTGGACTGGCTGGCCTCGGAGTTCGTGGCCCAGGACTGGAGCCTGAAGGCCATCCATCGCCTCATCGCCACCTCGGCCACCTATCGGCAGTCATCCCGGCATCGCCCCGGTCTCAGGCAGGAGGACCCCCGCAACCGCCTGCTGGCACGGCAGAACCGGCTGCGCGTCGAGTCGGAAGTGATCCGCGACCTGGCGTTGTCGGCGAGCGGCCTCCTGGCGCCGAAGATCGGCGGGCCGAGCGTATACCCGCCGCAACCCCCTTGGGTCATCATCAAGAATGGCGCCAGACCCGACGGGAGCCATGAGCGATGGCCGGAAAGCCAGGGGCAGGATCGATACCGGCGGGGACTGTATACCCACTACTGGCGCCTCAGTCCCCACCCGGCTCTGGCGGTCTTCGACAGCCCGGACGCCATGTTGACCGTCATCCGCCGCAACCGGTCGACGACACCGTTGCAGGCCCTGACGCTTCTGAACGACGAAGGATTTCACGAGTTCGCCCAAGGTCTGGCCTACCGGGTACTCAGAGACCTCCCGGATGGCACGGACTCGGAACGGCTCGATCATCTCTTCAGAATCTGTCTGACTCGCCCGCCCCGGCCCCAGGAGAAAGCCCGGCTGGAGCGTCTGTTGACCACGCAGCGGCAGGAGTTTCGCGCCGATCCGGAGGAGACGGAGGAGATTCTGAGCCTCGCCATGCCGGACGGAAAGAAGGGCCAGGAGCAGGCGGTCTGGTACATGGCGGCCAGCGTGCTGCTCAACGTAGACGAGTTTTTTACCCGGGAATGACAGGCCGAGGCCCAAGAGGAAGGTCGGGATGGAAATGACGAATTACGGGCTCCAGCTTCTCGGTCAGACGCGGCGCCATTTCTTCGACCGGTGCTTCGTCGGCCTGGCCAACGTCGCCTTGGGGCAGTTGTTGACTGACGGCAAAATGTTCGCCGGCGGCGACAGCCGCGCCAGGAACCCCCTCGCCCTCCGGCAACCCCACTACGAACCCAAGGTCAAACGGGTGATCTACCTCTTCATGGCCGGTGGGCCGAGTCAGTTCGAGACCTGGCTCTACCGGCCGGAACTGGCCCGGCTGAACGGCCAGACCGCACCCGATTCCATCCTGGAGGGCAAGCGCTTCGCGTTCATGGAACGTTTCACCAAGGTGAAGCCCAAACTGCTCGGTCCAAAACGGAAATTCGCCCGGCACGGACAGTCGGGCACCTGGGTCTCGGAAGTGTTCCCCCACATGGCCAAGGTCGTGGACGACGTGGCCCTGGTCCAATCGGTCGTGACCGAAAACTTCAATCATGCTCCCGCCAAGCTCTTCTGCAACACCGGATCGACCCGCTTCGGACTGCCCAGCATGGGCTCCTGGGTGGGTTACGGACTGGGCAGCGAGTCGAAGGATCTCCCCGGATTCGTGGTTCTCCGATCAGGGGAGGCGGACCTGATGGGCGGCGCATTCATGTGGAGCAGCGGATTCCTGCCCACCGCATACCAGGGCGTCGAGTTTCTGCGCTCGGCCGTTCCGATTCCCAATCTGGCCAGTCCCAAGGGTGTCTCGATCCAGCGGCAGGGGGCCAAGCTGGCCGCCATCCAGGATCTGAACCGGATGCATGAGAAGGAATACGGCGACCCGGAAATCGCCACCCGGATCGCCTCCTACGAAATGGCCTTCCGCATGCAGACCAGCGGCCCCGAGCTGATGGACCTGAGCAGCGAAAGCCAGGCCACCCTGGATCTGTACGGAGTGACGCCGGGCGAACCGTCGTACGCCACCAACTGCCTGCTGGCCCGCCGCATGATCGAGCGGGGCGTCCGTTTCGTCCAGCTCTACCACACCGGTTGGGACCATCACGGGAACCTGAGCGAAAGGATCGACGAGGTGTCGATGGAGACCGATCGCCCCTCCGCCGCCCTCATCACCGATCTCAAGCAGCGCGGCCTGTTGGAGGACACGCTGGTCATCTGGGGCGGCGAGTTCGGACGGACGCCCATGGCGGAATTCCGGGAGAGCGTCGGCCGCAACCACCACATCGACAACTTCCCCATGTGGTTCGCCGGCGGCGGCATCAAGCCCGGTCAGACTATCGGTGAAGTGGACGACCTGGGATTCTTCGTGACCAAGGACAAGGTGGAGGTCCACGACGTCCAGGCCACGATCCTTCACCTGCTGGGCATCGATCACACCAAGCTCACTTACCGCTACCAGGGCCGCGACTTCCGCCTCACCGACGTCGGCGGCCATGTGATCGAGAAGCTCCTGGCTTGAGACAGGAAGCCGGAAAGACTGGCGCTCCCGCCCGGCCGGAGCACCGCTCTCTCAACGGCAAAACCAATTTCATTCTGCTGCTGACCTGCGGTCTTTTCCTGGGGGGAACCGCCCCCGGGAATCCTCCGAAGACCCAATTCCCGCGACAAGAACTGGATTCGATGGCGAGCCGCTTCGGCGGAAGGATCGGATTCTTCGCCAGGAACGTGGCGGATGGCGCCGAGTATTCCTACAACGGCGACCAACGATTTCCACCGGCCAGCGTGATCAAGCTGCCGGTCATGATCGAACTCTATCGCCAGGCGGCAGCCGGCTCGTTGGATCTGGATGCCAAGGAGACTCTGCCGCAGGATATTTCAACCCACGGCAGCGGCGTCCTCAAGCGGCGCGAAGGGCCGGTCTCCCTCACCCTGCGCGAGTATTGCCGTCTGATGATGGTGCACAGCGACAACATGGCCACCGACCTGGTGATGCGCAAGGTGGGGCTGGAGGCGGTCAACCGGTTTCTGGGGGAACTGGGTCTGAAGAACACCCGGGCTTCCATGGAACTGGGCCGATGGCATTACCTGATCGTCAGCTTGGCGAAAGCTCCCATCTCCCGGGAGAACGATGACCGCATCCTGAAAAATATGCGCTCCGGAAAGTACGACGACGGCTTGGGTTACTCCGACTCATTGGACAACAACGTCTGCGGCCCCCGCGACATCGGATCGCTTCTGGCGAAGCTGTATGGCGGCGAATTGGCGAGCCGGGAAGATACCCGCGAGATGTTGGACTTGATGCGCGCCTCCACCCATAAACGAACCATCGCCAAGTACGTCAAGGAAGGCATCCCTGTGGCCAACAAGTATGGCGGGAGCCGGCGGATCGCCGCCGACTCGGGAGTCGTCGAGTTGCCCGGCGGGCCGGTGGTCATGGCCGCCTTCGCCCTGAGCGACGATCCGGGAGATCGATCGGGCCGTGAGATTCTGGCCCGCATGGCGCGCCTCGCCGTCGCCGCGGTGGCCCCGAGCGCCGTGAAACCGGTTCCACAAACGGGCCGCTAGTTGTTCGAACGGTAAGGAGCGAAAACGTGACTATCCGCTTCTCCCGCACGATGTTTCACTTCTGTGGCGGTATACTGCCAGCGATTCAGATGCGGAGGAGGTAGACAGTGAAACCCATAGCTTTGTTCCTCTCGGTTCTCCTGGTCTCAAATACCAGCTTGCAGGCCAGTCCCCTCTCGGCACAGAAAACGGTTCACCTCATATCGATCGAGGAGTTGCGGGACCAGGTCGCGGTACAAACGGCCGCACGCGCCAGCAACATTCGCGAAATCCAGACGCTGCTCCGTGATCAGGGCGTCCAAGATCGCGTGGGGCACCTTTTCGACCTGGAGAAAGTCGCGGTTGCAGTCCCCACGCTGGATAACGAGACGTTGGCGGAGCTGGCCCGGCAAAGCAGGCAGGTGAACGAACAGTTCAGGGCCGGCGGTACGGGAATGATCTTGGTGCTCTTGATAGCTGTTGTCATTGTCATAGTCCTTGCGATCATGTTGGTGAACAAGGCAGAGGATGTGGCCGAAACTGTGCTCGGCTGACGTCTTTTTCCGCCATGGGCACGCTCTATCGGCGTTAACAGCCCGTGGCAAAAGTCGTCACGTCATTCGACCGACCCTGCATCCCGCGAAGACGGAACAGAGAGATCGATACTTGCGCCAATAGGGAGCGAACCCGTCCAGCCGGACGATCACGTATGGTCGCCCTCCCTGCTTCTTGACTCCCGTCTTCCGCTCGGACTCTAGTGGCCGGTATGGCACGCCTTTTCATCCTTATTTCTTCACTGCTTCTCGCTTTGACTCCACTCTGGGCGTGCCAAGAAACGAAAACGTGACTGTCCCCTTCTTGTCCCCTTCTCGCGCGCGCAGAAACTTCGGGCTGTAGTTTGGATCACTTCATATTCCCGCGCATCGACCGACCGCCTGTCTCCGAGGTCAACACGGCCGACGTCCTGGAGATCCTGACGCTGATTTGGCCCGTCAACGCGGAGACTGTCGGCGCCGTGCACCAGCACATCCGGCCGGTGCTGGAGTGGGTGATTGCGAGGGCTTTGAGAAACGACAATCCCTGGGACCGCGTCCTGCCGGTGCTCGGTCCGCAGAACGACATAGTGACGCATCAGCTGGCATTGCCCCACAAGGACGTGGCCCCGGCTGTTGAGACGATGCACGTGTCCGCGTCGGCTGCACCGGCGATCAAGCTGGCATTCGAGTTTCTTTTTGCCTGTGACGGGCACTGCAGGGAACTGCGGATCAATCGGTCCAGATTCTAAGCGTGGTATACTTGGTACCGGCACGTCCTCCGCGCTAGGCTTGAGCCGGCTCTTCCGCGGCCGGCCGCTACTGGAGCTGGATCCCGCACGAGTTTGCCCGCAGGTCTTGGATGTGCCTTCGGCCGATCCCGAGGAGCACTGAAGGGCTCACGGGTAAGGCATTGCACGAGTTGCTACCCACAACTCACTACCGTGAACAGAAGGAAGCCTTTGCAACGCAGGTCATTTC
>JAPOYZ010000375.1 GCA_026706325.1 Candidatus Aminicenantota bacterium | reverse complement strand
ATTGAGCACTTCGCCCTCAATGAGGAAGGTGAAGCTCCGCCTTTCTTCCCCAATTATCGGGAAAGCGTCGACTGGAAGCGCAGCATTCACAAGCGCTATGGCACCAAGTTGATTGAGACTTATAGTTGGCAGGCCCGCCGTGGCATTCTTCTCCAGGAACTCAAGAAACTACTTGAAAACAGCGGTGTAGGTTTCTGCCCTGTTTCCATCGACCGTCTGCTTGACGACCTCAGATCGATCCTCGAGTCGTGGCTATCCAGATTGATCCGTTCGTTTCTCAAACACGTCAAGACGAGCAATCTGTCAGCGGACGATCTAAACCGCCGCGCAAGGGAATCCCCCGACAAGTTGCGGAGCTTAGCTTTTCTGAAAGTTTTCGAAGCCGTGCGGGTGCGTTATGAGAAGAGGCTTGCGAAAGAAGGCGCAGTCGACTTCGAAGACCTGATCAACGAAGCCGCCGGGCAGATTCAAAGCCATCGTTCTTCCGCAACGTATCGCTACATCCTTGTCGACGAGTTTCAAGACATCTCCGCCAGCCGAATGGCGCTGCTGACAGCCCTCAATACACCCGAAACCGCTTATTTTCTGGTTGGTGACGATTGGCAATCAATCTACCGTTTTGCAGGCAGCGACGTGAGCCTTGTTCGTGGCTGTGGAGAGTACCTTGGCCACGTCCGTGAACATAGTCTGGGCAGAACGTTCAGATACGGCAGTCGCGTGGCTGATCCCACGTCGGAATTTGTGCAGCGGAACCCCGAACAAACCCAGAGAAGCCTTCGTGCCAATAGCGATGAACTCGATCTGGGTATCACGGTGGTTGCATCCAAGGAACCGTCTCAGGGGGTCGAGCGCGCACTCGATGACATCCTGGAACAGGTACGAACTCGGGACCAAGGTAGTCCAGGATACGGCAAGAATGATTCCTCCGTACTGGCACTCGGTCGTTACAAAAGTAGTGTGAATGCCGTAAGAGAGACAGCCAAGTCCAGACGCATGGGCGTCGAATTCAGCACGGTCCACAGTGCGAAAGGGCGCGAAGCCGATTTTTCTCTCGTACTCGACCTTAAGGACGACAGGATGGGTTTTCCTTCCCAAATCGACGACGATCCTTTACTCAATCTCGCCTTACCCCCAACGCGAGGGCATCCCTTCCCCCATGCGGAAGAACGCCGCTTGTTTTACGTTGCGGCAACTCGGGCCAAGCGAGCGGTCTACTTGATTGCTGATCAGATCGATACTTCAAGTTTCGTTCGTGAACTGGTCCAGGACTACGAGGGTATTCGTCGTATTGGTAATCTGGCCCGGTACTCAGCACCAGACTGTCCTCGCTGTGGGGATTATCTCGTCGAATCAAGGACTGGCAAGACTCTTCGGTGCGTCAACCACCCGATTTGCAAGCATCAGGCACCTCGGTGCGAAACCTGTAAACAGGGATATTCTCTATCCGACGGGCAAAGAACAAAGTGCTCCCATCGCCGTTGCGAGTCCTCTCCGAGGGCTTGTCCCAGTTGTAAATACGGGATTCTTGTTTTGCGAAGTGGTCCGTATGGGCAGTTCCTGGGATGTAGTGGGTACTGGGATGAACCACCATGTACCTATAAGCAAAGGCTGCCACCGGATCGTTTTCCTGGGAAGTGATCGAATCAGGCCTGCACGGACACCGTTGCCGAATGCCTAGCAGCACGATGAGAATGCTGCACGTCGAAGCGCGCTGAGATCAATTGCGATTCTCAGCTAATCGAGTCTCCAACCTGGACAGGACCCGCTTACGAACCCAGGCCGGATCCCACCACTCGATGGGGTTCACCTGAGTCCCATGCAGAAGCATAGTGAAATGCAGGTGGTCGCCACCCGCCAAGCCGGTCTGACCGGTCCGTCCCAGGGATTGCCCCTTCCGAACCTCATCTCCCACTTCCACGTCGAAGCGGCTCAGGTGGGCATACAGCGACTGGAGTCCCAGACCATGGTCCACAACGACGGTGTTGCCGTAGATCCCCAGATAGTCGGCAAAGATGACGACGCCGTCGTTGGAGCACTCCACCGGAGCCTGAGCCAGTGAGGCCAGATCGAAGCCCAGGTGAGTCTGCTCGTCAATCTTCTTCCCCTGGTAGAAGTAGGTGCGGAAATCCGCGAAGGACGATTCGACCTGCGAGTTGCTCAACTGCAGAAACTCTTCGGTCCAAAGGGGGGCGGAGGCGGTCCGGGAGGCCATCTCCGCAATCTGCCGGTTGTTGACCCGGCGCAACGGTCCATTCACCTCCAGGAACGTCTCCAAGAGATCGGAGGTTCCCCGGACATGCTCACTGCGCTGGACGATGGACGGCAGAACCCGCTCCATGAAGCGGTCCGAAATATTGATGTTCCGCTTTCGGAAACGTCCTGGGAATACCTTCTTCCAAAAGTTTTCCCGGCCCCGGTTTCCGGCTGGATCCTGGGCCCATACCGTCATGGGAGTTTTTCTGTTCTGGTCGTGCCCCAGAGCAAAGAGACAGACGTAGACGCGCTCTTCCTGGGAGGGAACGGGATATCCGGCGTAGATCCGGTCTCCCACCTGGATTCCGCTGGAATCGACCGGTTCGGACACCCTGTAGCGGACGGCCGCGGATCCGCCCTGCCGGATGTAGTGCTGGTTGGAGAGAACCTCGATTCGGGGAGGTGTCCGGTCCAGGCGGAAGGTCCCCTTCTCAACCGTTTCCCGTGACCAGAGCCCCATGCTCGCGTGGTCCTGAACCTGCATCTCCAGCGTGAATGGACCTTCTTTCAGGTCTTCACGCGGCGCCGTGTCGGACAGACGGACTGCAATCCGCCGCTCGAGAGTCCCGTCAGTCCAGAGGAATCCCGCCTCGTCGAAACTCTCTTCGTGCACTACCAGCTCTCTTCCCTGCTGGCGGAAGAGAAGCCGCAGCGACTTGAGCCCCCGGCCTTGATCTCTGGCCTCTACGTGAATCTCCGTCTTGGGCCCCACGGTTCCGGGCGGATCGATCCAAACGACTTCGGGAGGCGACGAGTCCCAGGTGGCGACTGCCCAACCGGCCACGATCGCAACCAGCAGAATCAATATCACCGCCAACGGTTTCATTCCCGGATCCTCGCGAGCGTCATCCCGTAGAAGCCTTACAGAAGCCCCCTTGCGGGTCAACGCCATCGGGCCCGATTGTGGCCCGGCGGGTCCAATTGACAGTGTCTGACCCCCCGACTAAACTCCCCGCCATGAGTGTTCAGGAGCGATCAGGATTGAAGATTTCACAGCGGCTGATGCAGCTTCAGGAGTCGGCGACCATCGCGGTCAGCAACCGGGCCGCCGAGTTGCGCCGGGCGGGAGTCGACGTGGTGAGTCTGGGAGCCGGGGAACCCGATTTTCCCACTCCCGCTCACATTCGGAAACACGCGCTGGACTGCATTGAAGCGGGAGAAACCAAGTACGCCAAACCTGCGTCGGGAGTTCCCGAGGCCAAGGCGGCCGCGGTCGAGAAACTGCGCCGGGAGAACTCGCTGGAATATTCTCCCTCCCAGATTCTGGTCACCGTGGGCGGAAAAGAGGGCCTCTGGCTCGCCTTCGCCACTCTCCTGGATCCCGGAGACGAGGTCATCATCCCCGCGCCCTACTGGGTTTCGTATCCGGAGCAAGTGAAGATCGCCGGCGGCGTGCCCGTCTTCGTGAGCGCGACGGTGGATGCGGACTTCAAGATCACACCCCAACAGCTCCGGGAGGCGCTGACGCCTCGAACCGCGGCGGTCGTCTTCAACTCTCCCAGCAATCCCAGCGGGACCGTCTACAGTCCGGAGGAGACGGACGCTTTGGCCGAGGTCCTGGCGGACCGGGACGACGTGGCGGTCATCAGCGACGAAATTTACGACCGGCTCCTCTACGGCGGCCGGACCTACAAGAGTTTCGCGGCCACGTCCGCTCACGCCTATGAGCGGACCTTGACCTTCAACTCCATGTCCAAGACCTATTCCATGACCGGATGGCGCATCGGCTACGTGGCGGGACCCCAGGACCTGATCCGCAACCTGGGCAAGCTCCAGTCCCAGACCACCAGTGGCGCAGCGACGTTCACCATGCACGCCATGGCCGCGGCCCTCACCGGCGATCAGGAATGCGTCGAAGAGATGCGCTCCGAGTTCGAGCGGCGTTCCAAGGTCCTGCACGCCCGGCTCAATGCCATTCCCGGAGTGGTCTGTCCCGAACCGGCCGGGGCCTTCTACGTGTTTCCCGACGTTTCGGCGACCTATTCCCGCCTCGGGGTCTCCGGTTCGGTCGAGTGGACCACGCGGCTGCTGGGGGAAGCGCACCTGGCCGTGGTGCCCGGCGCCGCTTTCGGGTTGGACAGTTGCGTGCGGCTCAGTTTCGCCACCGGCATGGAGGTGATCGAGGAGGGCCTGGACCGATTGGAGCGGTTCCTCGGCTGAACAGTGCCGGACCCTCCGAAACGATCCCTTTGACGTGGAACTCAGCCGTCCCAGTCCTCGTCTGCCGGAAACACCGATACAGCCTGCTCCACCACCGCCTCGCCGTCGAACCAGTTGCGGGTCGTGTGCCTCCAGCGCAGAAAGTGGGGAGCCTGGCGGTGGGCTTCCAGGGCCTCCTCGTCCCGATAGACTTCATAGAGAAAGATCCGGTTCGGGTCGTCCGGATCCTCCAGCACGTCGAATCTCAGGCAACCCGGCTCGTCCTGGACCGAGTGAAGGGCATCGTCTAGCATGGCCTCCATGAAAGCCTCTCGATGCGGAGGCTGAATCCGGATCGTGACCAGGAGAGCGATCATTTCATGTACTCCTTTTCCCCGATTCTCGAGGCTGAAATTGACTCCTAGCGAGAGCCGTATCATGACCAACCCCATCGCCGTTCTCAATGTCCTGTTGCTTTTGGCCGCAGCTCTCGCCCAGCCCCTGTCGACTCAGGCGCTGGAGGTGGGAGACCGAAAGCAGTTGTTCATCGACCATCGCTTCATCGAATCCAGCGACGGAATCACCCTCCGCATGAACCCTCCGTACCAGACGGGTGAACCTCTGGTCGTGGTGGACCAACCCTGGGAAAAGGGTGCAAATATCCACGTCTATTGCAGCGTGATGAAGGAAGAGGATCCCGATGGGGTCCGTATCCGCCTTTGGTACGACCTGTATACCGGGGCCGGCCGGCCCGGACAGGGCTTTCGGGCCCTGTGCTACGCCGAGTCGAAGGACGGCATCCGATTCCGAAAACCGATCTTGGGGTTGGTGGAGAAGGACGGATCGAGGGAGAACAACCTCGTCATGCCCACCGACCTTTCGGTGATGACCGTGGGCGGCGGTTCCGTGGCCAGGGACGATAATCCCGCCGCGCCGGCCGAAAAGCGGTACCGGTCCTGGTCCAAGCTCTACACCGTCCCGGGAACGCGCAGGGGGGGGAACGCCTTCTGGTACTCGCAGGACGGGCTCAGGTGGCACCTGGAGGAGACGCTCCCCACCGGACTGCGGGCCGCCGACACGCAACCCAATTGGTTCTGGGATCCCACCATCGGACGCTATCGGGGCTACAGCCGGGAAGTCCATCCGCGCATGGTGGGGTACAACGAGTCGGACGACATGACCCACTGGGAGAACTTTGAGATCGTCCTCCTGCCCGATGCCCGGGACCTGGCTCCCCTGGTCGATTTTCTGCCCCGGCGCCAGCAGTCGCGCGCCTCCGAGAGGGCCCACCAGGTCGAGACCGTCTTTGGACCCGGCTATACCGTTGTCGGTCCGTTGTCGTTGGATTTCTACGGAACGGGCGTCTTCCGCTACGCCGAGGCCCAGGACGCCTACTTCGCCATGATTCCCATCTACTATCACTACCGGCATCTGCATCCCACCACGGCCGATGTCCAGTTGGCGGCGAGCCGCGACGGCCGGAATTTCCTGCGGCTGGGAGAGCGCCAGTCGTTTCTGCGCCTGGGTCACGCCGGCAGTTTCGGGTCCAAGTGGGTCTGGGGAATGCCCCGCCCCATCCGCATGGGCAACGAGATCTGGATCTACTACGTGGGGATCAACTGGGACCACGCCAGCCGCGTCGACCCCGTTCCCGGCGGGCGCCGGTCCGCCGTCTCCCGAGCCGTCCTCCGGCTCGATGGGTTCGTATCTGCCGACGCCGGCTACCGGGGTGGCTGGCTGGCGACGCCACTCATCCGGTTCGCCGGCAGCAGGCTGGAGTTGAACCTGGATACCAGCGCCGGCGGCGAAGCGCTGGTGGAGATCCAGGACCCTCAGGGCCGGCCCATTCCTGGTTTCGCGTTGGAGGACGCCGACCCCATGAACGGGAACAACGTCGCCTTCCCGGTTTCGTGGAAGGGGCATAGCGACGTGTCGGCGCTGGCGGGCCGGGAAATCCGGCTGCACATCAGGCTCAGGAATTCCAAGCTCTATGCCTTTCAATTCGTCCGTTAGCGTGGTGGTATGAAAATGGGGTCGGGAGTGATATATCAGGGGGGACAGGGCCGTCCCGGATTCGGGGCCTGAGCCGCCGTTCGGAAGGGAGTTCCAGGATGTCGTTTCCCAGAATGTTGCGTTTGAGTCAGAAGTTCGAAGGGCCGGAACTTACCGACGTGGAGCAGGAGACCGGCTCGCAGTTGGCCGCGATCGAGCTCGGAAACACGATTCGGCCCGGGGAGAGCGTCGCCATCACGGCCGGCAGCCGCGGCATCGCCAATATCGCCTCCATCATCAAGGCGGCGACCCGGCATCTCAAGGATATCGGGGCGGAACCCTTCGTGGTTCCGGCCATGGGCAGCCATGGCGGCGGCACCGCCGAGGGACAACAGGAGATCCTTCACAGCTACGGCGTCACCGAGGAATACACCGGAGCCCCGATCCGCTCCTCCATGGAGACGGTCATCGTGGACACGACTCCCCAGGGGATTCCCGTCCATTTTGACCGCCATGCCTACGAGGCGGACCACGTCATCGTTTGCGGCCGGGTCAAGCCCCATACCGGTTTCGTCGGTCCCATCGAGTCGGGCCTTCACAAAATGATGCTCATCGGCCTGGGCAAGCATCAGGGCGCCAAGATTTACCATCGGGCCATCAAGGACTTCAGCTTCCTGGAGATCATCCTGGCCGTCGCCGACGTCATCCTGTCCAAGTGCCGCGTCGCCGCGGGGCTGGCCATCGTGGAGAACGCCTACGATGAGACCGCGCTCATCGAGGCGGTGGCCCCGGACCGGTTCTTCGAACGGGAAAAGGAGCTCCTCAAGCTGGCCCAACTCTGGATGCCCCGCCTTCCCTTCCCCGAAGTGGATCTCCTGGTCGTCGACGAGATCGGCAAGAACATCTCGGGCTCCGGCATGGACACGAACGTCGTGGGGCGCAAGTTCAACGACCACGGAGCCACGGAAGACGATACGGTCAATTGCAAGCGCATCTTCGTGCGCGGACTGACCCGCGAGACCCATGGCAACGCCTGCGGAATCGGCATGGCCGAGGTGACCAACCAGAGGACCGTGGACCAGGCGAACCTGGTGGCCACCCGGATCAACGCCCTCACCGGAGGACACCCCTCCGCGGCCGCGGTCCCCATCGCCTTCGAGACGGACCAGGAAGCCATGCTCGCCATCCTGGAGACCGTGGGCCTGGTCGATCCGGTGGACTCGGGGATCATCCAGATCGCCAACACGCTCAAGCTGGGCGAGGTCCTGGTCAGCGAGAAGTACTCACCCGAGGTCCGGGAACGCTCCGATCTGGAATTGGTCTCAGGTCCCGACGCCATGGCGTTCGA
>JAPOYZ010000249.1 GCA_026706325.1 Candidatus Aminicenantota bacterium | reverse complement strand
CGTCTGGCGGCTGTCGCACACGTGTTCCACACCCAGCGACTTCAAATAAGCTTGCTTTCGGGCGCTTGCGGTGGCGAAAACCTCCGCTCCCGCCGCCTGCACCCATTGGATGGCCGCCAAACCCACCCCTCCGGCGCCGGCGTGAATCAGCACCCGTTCGCCAGCCTTCAGGCCCGAGAGTTCAAAGGACAGCGCGGCCGACACGAACGCGCTCGGCATTGTTGCAAGCCCCGTCACCGGGAATTCCGCTGGCGCGGGCGCCACCAACTCTTCGTGGGTGACCATTTCCGGTGCGAACGCACCGAATCCCAAACCAACCACGTGGTCTCCGGGCGATACTCTGGTCACGCCGGAGCCCACATCCAGGACATAGCCGCACATTTCCCGGCCCAACCGCCCCTCCTCGATAAAGCCGAGCGAACGAAAAACGTCCCAGAAATTCAGCCCGGCCGCTTCCACCGCGACGCATACCTCCCTCGGCTCCAGTGAATGCGCCGGCAACGGCTGGACATACGGTTGATCGAAGACTCCGCTCGGGTCCGGGGCCAGGACCCAGCCCGGCTCCTGGGGCAGGGCCAGCCGCTCCGCCTCCGATTCCGCCCGAACCAGCCGTGCGACTTGACGGCGTCCCCATCGGTACGCAATGTGATTCTCCGGGTCGGGATACATCAACTCATTGACCAGGTCCGGTTCGGCCGCCCTCTCGCCGGGATCCAGATCGATCATTCTCGGCTGCAGATGCGCTGCTTCCCGGGCCACCCCCTTGCCGAAACCCCAAAGGGCTGCGCCGGCAAGTTCGCCGCCGAGCTCACGCTCCAATATCTGCGCCCCTCGAGTGACAAACCACATTCCCTTTTCAGGCGTCAGATCGGACTCGGCCACGCCCTGCACCATGGCCAGTGCGCTCGCTCCCGCTTTTCTCACGTCCTCCGCCATTTCCTCCGGGGTCGCTTCCGCACCGTGACCATCCAGCGCCAAAAGATGCACCGTGCCGTAAAACGGAACGTCCCGAGGCAGGCTGTCGATCAGCGACCGCCACGATTTGCGCCGCCCCATATCCAAAGCCGCCTCGAAAACGCCAGGACCGGGCGTTCTCGGCCACCCGTTCCCCGACGATTCGCCGTCTACAAGCAGGACTGTCTGGTTCCGAGCCGCCAAATCGGTCGCCAGCTTCGCCGCCGCGCCGCCCCGGTCGGCTGCCAGGACCCACACGCCTCGAGGTTCCGTCGCCTCGGCCGGGCCTCTGGCCACGATGACCCCCTTGTCCGGCGTTCTGGTCGCATCGGACTCGTCCACTCCCAGGACCTCCACTTCTTCGAAACCGGCGTCCCCAAGTGCTCGTCGCCACACCGCGGGGCTTGCCAGGGCGTGATGCGGACGGTAATCGTCGGCAAACCGCCACCAACCGTCCAACTGTCCGAAAGTCAGGTCCATCCAACCCAAACCGCTGAGGTTCTCGAGTGCGATCAACTGGCCGGATGGCGTGAGAAGCTGTCGGCAGTGCCCCAGAGTCTCCTCGAGGTACCGCGTGGCGTGCAGCACATTTGACGCGAGCAGCAGGTCATAGCCGTGGGCATCGAAGCCCTGGTCGACCGGGTCCTTTTCGATATCCAGCGGACGGTATTCGATGCACCCGCCGGCGTCGCCGAAACGCTCCTCTGCTTCGGCAAAGAAGCCCGCCGAGATGTCGGTGTACATGTAGTCGAATCGCCCTTCCGGGAGTTCCGGAAGCACCGATGCAGTCGCCGATCCCGTGCCGGCCCCGACCTCGATCACCCTGAGCCGTCTTCCGTCGGGCAGTGCCGCTACGAGTGCCTGAATCGCCTCCTTCAGCATCCGGTTCGCCGCGCGCGCCACCGGAGCCTTCAGGTAAAGATCGGCCGCGGTCGGTTCTCCGCTGCTGAACAGGAGCGTCAGCGGGTCCGCCTGGCCCCGAAGCACGTCGGCGAGGGCGTTGCCCGAGCGCCGGAACAGCCCCACTTCAATCAAACCGTGAGGGAATCGTCTGGCCATCGCTGTGGCATGCCCCTCCGGGTCCGGAGGCATTCCTTCCGGCCAAGGGTCTCCCGATCCCACCAAGACGACGAAACTGTCGCCCTCTTCCGCCAATACTCCCGATTTGGCCAACATCTCGAGCAATCGGCGGAAGAGTTTTTTATGCTCGCCGATGACGTTCAACTGCTTCCGCAAGTCCTCGGGGGCCACGACCGTTCCCGCCGTGCGCCGCCAACCCAACTTGTCCAGCGTCGCAAGCGCATAGGATCGTGACCATCGCTCCAGATCCTTCAACAGGGCGTCCCTGTCGTCGGGATCGACCCCCGCGTCCGTCAGGTAATCCGGGAACGTCTGCGAGGCGCCTTTCACCGACGCCGGGCCCGGAAAGAAATCCGCGGACAGCAGTCCCGGCGGAAGGGCGCGTTCGCGCCACACAACCTCGTAGAGGAGTTCCTTCACCCCTTCGACCGCCGAGAGCAGCGCCGCACGTGTCGCCCGCTTCACCGTGTACCCGCTCAGCCCACCAAGCAGAACGCCGTTGGGATCGTAGATGCGCAATTCGCCGCTCAGTACTTCCGGCGGCTCGCCCGCTTCCGCATCCGCCTCGCGGGACGCCTCGCTCATGCGCACGTGGCAGAACACCCGATCCGGCAGCTTCCCGGTGGTCAGCCACAGCCGCTCCCAACCGAAGGGCAGATAGGTTACGGAACCGTGGGGTCCGGCCAAGTTGCGCGCCGCGCCCACGACCTGAAAACAACCGTCCAGCACCAGCGGGTGGACGTCCAGCCCGTTCCGGCCGAGACCTTCAGGGAAGGTGACCTCGCCCAACGCCTCGCCCGCCCGGGACCACAATCGGCGCAACGTCCTGAAGCAGGGGCCCAGATCGACGCCGGTACCCGCCCTGGCGCGGTAATATGCGGCCACGTCCGACGGCAACAGCCTGGCCTTCAGGCCTTCCAGATCGATCCGCCGTCCGGTTTCGGGGGTGGATGCGCCGGGTGACGTGCGACCTTCCACATGGACCGTCCATTCCCCGTCGCTCCCTTTGCTGAAGATCTGGACCCCGCGGGAGGACGCCCCCTCGGCAGCATTGAGCACGACCTGCAACGTCCGGCCGGGTTCGCCCGTCCCGGTCTCCGAACCCTCCTCCGGGAGGACCAACGCGTTGTGAAGTTGCATCTCCTCCAGGATCACCGGACCTCTCCCCTCGGCGAGAGAGGCGGAAACCGCCATCGCTCCGTAAAGCGCACCCGGCGCCACTATCCGGCCGAACACGCGGTGATCGTCCAGCCATCCGGGATCCGAAGGGAATACTTCCGTTTCGAAGGTTGTATCGCCGCGCGCGGATTCGTGCCGGATACCCAGCAGGGGATGTCCTGTGGTCCTGGACTGTCGCTTCGGAGCCTCGATCCAGTGGCGAATGCGTTGGAACGGATAGCCCGGCAACGAAATCCGCCGCCGGGACTCGCCGGCGAACAGCCCCTCGAAACGAATCGGGAGTCCCGCCTGATACGCCTCCGCGACGGCATTCACGAAGCCGCCGCCGCTTTCGGCGCCCGGTGCGTTCCCGGTCGGTGGGCGCAAGCTCGACAGGACCCCCGGCGCCGTCGTCCCGGCTGACTCCGGCCAGGCGGAGAGCACCATTGGAGCCAAAATCGAGCGCGGACCGATCTCGATCACCTGATCCACGCCGAGACCCGCCAACGTCCTGACGCCGCGGGCGAATGCCACCGGCTGCCCGGCGTGCCGTCTCCAGTAAGATCCGTCCAGCAACCGCCCAGTCTCCACTGCGCGGCCTGTCAGATTACTGACCATGGACAGGACGGGAGGTTGGATCGCCACGCCGTCAAGGGTCGTTTCCAGTGCGTCGCGGATTGGCTCCCCCAAGGCGCTGTGGAACGCCTTGGCCGTGTTCAGGCGCCTGACCCGGACTCCCTCCGATTCAAGGCGCTCCGAGATGGCATCGATTGCCGTGACCGTACCGCTGACCACCTGGTGGGTCCCGTTGTCGGCGGAGATATTCAATTCGAGGGCGGAAGTCGTTGTCCGCAATGCTTCGACGGCTGCGGCCACCCGTGCCGGCGGTGCGAACACCGCCGCCATGGCGCCCTCTGCCATTTCCGACATCAATGCGCCCCGAGTGCAGGCGAACCGCATGCCATCTTCCAGGCTGAAGACTCCCGCCGCCTGAGCCGCCGCCAATTCCCCGATACTGTGTCCCACCACCACCGCGGGACGGACACCCAGACTCCACCACAGCCTGGTGAGCGCGCATTCCAGGGCGTACAGGGCCGGCTGCTCCCAGGCCGTGTCACCCAGCGTTCCGTCATCTCCACGCCGGCCGAACATCGTGTCCAGGAGAGAGGCGCCCCTCTCCTCCCGGAATACCGCCTCGCAGCGGTCCAGAATGGCCTGAACCACCGGTTCGGTCTCGTAGAGCGTCCGTCCCATGCCGGCCCACTGGCTCCCCTGTCCGGTGTACGCGAACGCCACCCTGGTCGCTGCTTTCGACACCGAGTCTCCGCCGGATCCCGCCAGAACAGTGAGCTGTTCCCGCAAGTCACTGGCGTTGTGGAAGACGACTCCCGCGCGGCAATCGAAATGACTTCGCCCCACCCCCGCCGTCCATGCCATGTCCGAGAGCGTCGGGCCCGACGCGGCGCCTTCGGTGGACGCGCCGGGCTGATCGTCGAGCCACGACAGATACCGCTCCGCAAGTTCACGGAGCGCGGTATCAGACTTTCCCGAGAGAGGCAGGAGACGGGCGCGGCGCGGCGCGGCGCTCACCGGCAACTGCAGACCCGGCATGTTCCCCGGGAGCGAAACCGCCACCGGCCGGGCTGAGCCGGCACCCGTGCGGCCATCGGCGGAAGCCCCGTCCGGCGCCTTGTACTCTTCCACCACGAGATGGGCGTTCGTCCCGGAGATTCCGAAGCAGTTCACCCCCGCGAGCCGCGGCTGTCCAGGATTTCGCGGCCAGTCCATCATCTCCGAGGTCACCTTCAGCGGCAGACGATCCCAGTCGACGCTCGGGTTGGGGTTGTGGAAATGCAAATGCTTGGGAATCACACCCCGGTTCACGACCAGCGCCGCCCTGATCAGTCCGGCGACGCCCGCAGCCGACTCCAGGTGACCGATGTTGGTTTTTACGGATCCCATCAGAAGCGGCTGGTCGGTGTTGCGTCCCGTGCAGTAGACATCGGCCACGGCGTCGATCTCGATGGGATCGCCCACAGCCGTCCCGGTTCCGTGCGCCTCCAGGTAACCCACGTCCGATGCGGCGACCCCAGCTTGGGACAGCGCCTCTTCCATCACTGCGACCAGCGCCGGTGTGTTCGGAACCGTCAGTCCCACGCTGGCCCCGCCGTGGTTCATGGATGCACCCCGGATCACCGCCCAGATCCGATCGCCGTCGGCCTTCGCCTCGCTCAGGCGCTTGAGGACCACGATCCCGCAGCCCTCACCCCGCACGTAGCCGTCCGCCGAAGCATCGAAGGTCTTGCACTGGCCGGCGGGGGACAGCATCATCGCATCCGCTCGGAGTTCGTAAATGCGGCCGTTCAGGATGGCCTGCACACCGCCGGCAATGGCCAGATCCGCCTTGCCCTGCTGCAGATCCGCCACCGCGTCGTGTATTGCCACCAGAGCCGACGCGCAGGCGGCGTCCACGGCCTTTGCCGGCCCCCTGAGGCCCAGTACGAAGGAGACCCGGCCGGCGGCGCCGTTCAGGTTCGTTCCGCTGAGGGCGTACAGGCATCCGGCAGCCTCGGAAGGTTTGGCCGATTCCACGACCAGCATGCGGTATTCGTCGTTGCTGATCCCCGCGTAGACGCCGGTGCGGCTCCTCTCCAAACGGTCCGGATCGATCCCCGCGTCCTCGAGAGCCTGCCAACTGACCTCCAGCATCATGCGCTGCTGCGGGTCCAGCATTTGAGCCTCCACGGGGGATATCCGGAAAAACGAGTCGTCGAACCGGTCGATGTCGTCCACGAAGGCGCCAAAACGGCAGCCTTCGCTCTGGACCGCGTCATCCCCGAAGATCTGGCCCCAGCGCCCGACCCCCGAACCGGGGACCCCTTCGCTGATGGCGTTCCCGCCGGCTTCAAGCAGGCGCCAGAAGTCCGACAGGTTCGCCGCACCGGGAAACCGGCAGGCCATTCCCACGATGGCGATCGGCTCTGCGGAGCTCATGCCCGTTTGGTTTTTCGCAGCATGTTCGTCGAGTGGTCCTTCAGACGGTCCCGAATTGCCGCCATGTCCCATCATGTTCTCCCCTCTGGCGCAATCTATGATTCATCAGGAGGCGGCATGGCCACCTTGACCTGGGCCGCCCGCAGGAGCTTGTCGCGGATCAGATAACCGGGCCGGTACTCCTCCAGAACGGTGCCTTCCTCATGGTCCCGGGTGAACTCCCGCAGCACCGCCTCGTGGACCCTGGGGTCGAACTGGCTGCCGACTCCGGGAGCCGTCGTCACCTGGAACTTCTCCAACACGGCCTTCATCTGCTCGGCGAGCAGCCGGTAGCCCTCCAGGTAGGGCGTGAAGGCGGGGTCCGGATCGGCCGCCGACAGGACCTCCAGACCCTTGGCGCAGGCGTCCAGTATGGGAAGCAGCTCCAACACCAGGTCGGACTGTCCCCGAACGCGGGCTTCGAAACGGTTCTTTTCCGTCCGCTTGCGGTAGTTGTCGAACTCCGCCTGTTTCCGGAGCAGCAGATCGTAGTATTCGTCGCGTTGCCGGGCGAGGTCATCGAGAGCCTCTTCGTAGATCGACTCGGCGGTTTCGTCCGAAGCGGCGTCCTCCGGCGGCAATTCCCGGTCTTCTTCGTCCCGGGAGTCGTCATTCTGATTCTGGATGTCTTCCGGTCGTTCCATTGTCGTCAACTCTTCTTGGTCGTGGAGATTGCACCGATAGTAACAGCCAAACGTTGCAATTCAGCGGTAATCGTATCCGGCTGGCGGCGGTTCGGAACCGGCCCTGCGGTTCAGGGCACAGGTTGGTGGTATGACGGAGGCGGCTCAGGCCCCGCTCAGGATCTGACCGAAGAGCCGGGCCACATAGCCAACCAAGCTGATCCCCCTGTCGTACTTCATCCGCCTGGGGCCGAGGATCCCCAAGCTGCCCGCCACTCGTTCCCGGTAGAGATAGGGTGAGGAAATCATGGCCCAACCCCGCATTTCGGGGATATGACGATCCAGATCCAGCGTCACACTTGGAGCGGGTTGGTCCGCGTCAAGGCGCTCGGTGAGGACCTCGGCCAATCGGCTCTTTTTCTCCATGGTTCTGAACAGGCCGGCGGCCCGGTCCTGATCGTTCAACTCCGGCTGTTGAAGCAGCCGCGAGGTCCCGCCGAAATAGACCTGGGAATCACTCCCCGGGTTACGCCTCGACCTGACCAGGCTGGCCGTCCCCAGGCGGATGGCGTCGTTGCGGGGACGGCTGTCCCGCGCGGTACGGGACTCGAGTCTCCGCAGCTCGCGGCGGATATGAGAAAGGGTCTGTCCCTCGAACTGGTCTTGGAGGCAGAGGCCGGCGCGGTCCAGGTCCTCCTGGCTCAGGCGGCGGCCCGTCGCGATCAGACGGCTCTGAACCAACCCCGCTCGGGTCACGAGTATGGCCAAAATCCGGCGGGACGAGATCCTGACAAACTCGATCCGTTTCAGGACCGACACCGACTGAGGCGGGGCCATGACGAACCCCAGATTGTTGGAAAGCCGGGAAAGGATCTGAGACGTCTGGATC
>JAPOYZ010000385.1 GCA_026706325.1 Candidatus Aminicenantota bacterium | reverse complement strand
GGAAGCCCAGGGGGAGATGTTCCGGTTCGACCAGGTCCAGGAAGGTGCGCTTGGGGTCGGCGTTGGAGACGACCAGGCGGCTTCGGATCGTTTCTCCGCTGGTCAGTTCCACACCCCGGGCGCGGCCGTCCTCCACCAGGACGCGGCGGACCTGGCACCCGGTTCGAATGGCGCCGCCCTGGCTTTCCAGGTAACCGGCCATGGCCCGCGTGACCGCGCCCATTCCTCCCTTGACGATGCCCGCGATCCGCCGTTCCGGTTCCACGTCGCCCGGCAGGAAGGCCGCCGGCAGGGCGCTTCCGATGGACCGGGGGTCGCCATGGTCTCCGGAATGGATCATGGCGGCCCGGACGTGATCCGACTCGAAGAACTCCTCGACCAGATCGGCGTGGCTGGTGATCAGGACTTTCTTGAAGATCTCCAGGTTGCCCGTCTCCCTGGCCCTCCTCACCAGATCGGCGTAGGCGGGAGGCGGCGTGAGCACGTAAGCGTGCACGATGGAATGGAACCGTTCCCACAACCGGTTCCATCGCCGGTAGCTCTCCGCGTCCCGGCGGGAAAACGCGCCGATGGCTTCCGCGTTGCGCTCCGAGTCCTGGTGCAGCACCAGGTGCCGGCCGTCGGGGTAAGGGCGAAACAGGAAGGGATCGAGCTGAAAGACCTGGAAACCGTATCGGTGCAGTTCCAGGTCGTCCGCAACCTTGGGGTGCAGCGCGTAGAGCATGAAGGAGCAACTGGAGAAGTGGAAACCGGAAAAGAGCTCCTCGGTGATGCAGGCCCCGCCGACCATGGATCGCCGCTCCAGGACCTGGACCTCCAGGCCGGCCCGCGCCAGGTAACTTCCGGCGACCAGCCCATTGTGCCCCCCTCCGACGATGAGAACGTCGATATCGTGCGCTTTCCCGCTGTCCGCTTTCATTCCCGTTCCTTCGTCACGGTCCCAGGCGGGACTTCTTCCCGGGACTGTGAAGCCCCGCGGACCGCATTCTGAAGTCGTTTGACCGCAGACTCAATTCCTGTGAGGATTCGGGTTCGTGTCTTCCAGCCCAGCGCCCAGCACAGCCCGCATAATCCTTGTCGTTCTTGTCTGGACCCTGACGCCCGAAATCGCGCTGGGGACCGATCTCCGGGTGCTGCCGGCATCGGCACGGCCGGACGGCGAAGTCCGGTTGCTTCGGGATCATCTCCGGCTACTCGTCCACGCCGCGCTGGACCGGCGTCTGCAGGCGTACGAAGCGCTGAAGACCCCGGAGCAGATCCGAGACTACCAGGAGCGCCTGCGAGCCGCATTCATCGAAAGCCTGGGGGGATTCCCGGAACGCACTCCCCTGCGTCCCCGAGTCGCGGGCCGGCTGACGGGCGACGGGTTTCGAGCCGAAAAGCTGATCTACGAGAGCCGGCCCGGCTTCCACGTGACGGCGGTCCTGTACCTGCCGGAGGCCGAACCGCCGTATCCCGGCGTCCTGGTCCCCTGCGGCCACAGCGAGAACGGAAAGGCGGCCAAACTCTACCAGCGGGCGGCCATCCTGATGGCCAGAAACGGTCTGGCGGTGCTCTGTTACGACCCCATCGGACAGGGAGAGCGGAAGCAGATTCTTCAGGGCGGGGCGGCACGGTCGGAGACCGCGAAGGGGCGGTTCGGACCCACCAAAGAACACAATCTGGCGGGCGTCGCCCCCATTTTGCTGGGACGGAACCTGGCCACCTATCGCATCTGGGACGGGATCCGCAGCATCGATTACCTGGCGGGACGGGACGACGTCGACGAGTCGCGCATCGGCTGCACCGGAAACTCGGGCGGCGGCCTCATGACCGCCTACCTGATGGCGCTCGATCAGAGGATCGCCGCTGCGGCGTCCAGTTGTTTCATCACCACCACCCGCCGCAAGAACGACGACCCGGGTCCGGGGGACGCCGAGCAGAACATCTACGCACAGACCGCCTACGGCATGGACCACGCGGACTACATCCTGATGAGAGCGCCGAAACCCACGTTGATTCTCGCCGCCACCAAAGACTTCGTGCCCATCGCGGGCGCCTGGGAGACGTACCGGCAGGCCAAGCGGCTCTACACGCGGTTGGGCGTCGCGGAGCGGGTCGGGCTGGTGGAAGCGGACGAGAAACACGGGTTCTCCCTCCATCTGCGCACCGGCGCCTGCCGCTGGATGCTGCGGTGGCTGCTGAACCGGGTCGACGAGGTGAACGAGCCGGACTTCGATGTCTTCTCCGACCGGCAGCTTCAATGCACGCCCCAGGGGCAGGTTCTGTTGCTGGAGGGCGCGCGCTCGGTGTTCCAACTCTACCGTGCCGAGGAGGAGAGGCTCCGGCGGCATCGCGAGCGGTCGTGGCAGCAAATGACCGACAAGGAGCGAAGAACCAAGGTGAGGGAGACGGCGGGCATCCGTCCCCTCTCGGAGATCCCGCCACCGGCAGTCCAGGCGTTCGGTACGGTCCAGCGCACCGGTTACCGCATCGAGAAGTTGATCCTGCAGTCCGCCGGCGGGTTTCCCCTGCCGGTGCTGCGGTTCGTGCCCGAACGCTCGCGAGGCGAGTGGACGCTGTACCTGAACGGGCGGGGAAAGCAGGTCGACGCGGGTCCCGGAGGGCCCATAGAGTCTCTGGCGCGCGGCGGGCATACGGTGCTGGCCGTGGATCTGACCGGCTTGGGGGAGACCGAGTCCACGGCGTGGCGGTACGACCCGAAACACATCGGAAACAACTCGGCAGAGTATTTCATCGCCTACATGCTGGGACGTTCGCTGGTCGGCATGCGGGCTGAGGACATACTCGCCTGTGCGCGTTACCTGCGCGCAGCAACCGAGGAGGCGAAGCAAGTGAACCTGGTCACCGTGGGAAGGGCGGGGATTGCCGCGCTCCACGCCGCGGCCGTGGAGCCGGAACTGTTTCGCCGGGTCGACATCCGGGACTCGATCGACAGTTGGAGGCGCGTCGTCGAATCCGACATCACCGTCGACCAGCTCGAGAACACGGTCCACGGAGCGCTCCGCCGTTACGATCTGGGAGACCTGGCGCGGCTGGCGGGGAAGGACCGGGTCGTCTTCCATAGGATCCGGACCGCATCCGGCGCCTTGTTGGAATCCGAACGATGACGGAGCGGAGGCGGTTTTTTAACCGCCGAACTCCGGTGCAGAAGTGAGCCGGAGCAGGACCGGGGGTAAGGACGAAGGGGGACAAGACGGTCCCCCCTCCGAGGAGACCAAATGAGAGTCATCCTGATTGGCTGCGAATATGCGGGGACTACAACGTTGGCCGACGGAATCCAGCGCTGGAGCCATGAGGTCATGGGCGAGGGCAACGGCCTCAGGGCCTTCCATGACCACTGGAAGATCCCGCACGTCAGCGGGCATCCCGGCCTCGACGACGAAAACCTGTTCACGCCGAAAGAGCAGGAGCAGTTCCTGGCCCTGACTCCCAAGACCAAGGAGATGATCCAGCGCTATAGCGTCACCTACCACCTCACGCCCGGCGCCCTTCGCCATCCGGACTACGTTTCCGTCGGCCTCCACATCGAAAACGCCATCTACGGGGCGCTGTACTTCGGCTACTACACCGGAGAGCAGGCCTGGATGCGCCGGGCCATTCTGGACCACTTCGAAGAGAGCATCCTGGAGTTCGCACCCGACATGCCGCTGGTGCTGGTGAAGGCTTCTCCCGAGACCATCGCCCGGCGCATGAAGGAGAATCCCCATCTCAACGGCGTGCTGCAGGAACCCGACATCGAGCGGGTGCTGGAAGAGTTCGAGGCCGAGTTCAAGCAGTCGTCCATGCGCAACAAGTTCAGCATCGACACGACCCGCAGGACTCCGGAGGAGACGCTGGCCCGGTTCCTGAAACAGTTCGAGCCCTACCTCAACGAGACCGACAAACTCCGCATCCTGATCCACCGGGCCCGCCGGCGGGGCGAGTGGATCTGAACAATTTCCGGGAGAAGAAACCAACATGACGGACATCATCAGGGTCGGCATCATCGGAGCGGGCAAGATCGCCCAGGCCCGGCACATCCCTCTGCTGATGAGGGTTCCCGGCGTCGAGATCACCCACGCCTGGTCCCGCCGGAAGGAAACGGCTCGAACGGCGGCCCGGAAGTTCAACATTCCCAACCTGATCGACCGGTGGGGGCAGATTATCGAAAACCGCGACATCGACGCCGTGGTGATCGCCACCCCGCCCCACCTCCACCTGCCGGCCACCGTGGCCGCCCTGGATGCGGGCAAGCACGTCCTCTGTCAGGCGAGAATGGCGCGTAATCTGAGCGAGGCCCGGCAGATGCTGGAAGCCTCCCGGAAGACCGACCTGGTCACCTCCCTCTATGCGGCCGGTTTCGGCCTCAAGGGGGACCGGGTGATGCGCCGTCTGCTCAGTCAAGGCTACGTGGGCGATATCCAGGAAGTGCGGGTCACGTCGCTGGTTCCGGCCCTCCCCGAGGCCGGCGCCTGGCTGGTGGACCCGGAGGTGGTGGGCGTCAACACCATGATGCTGGGGATCCTGGCCGAGGTCGTCTACCGCTGGATCGATCCTCCCGTTTCCCTGATCGCCACCACCGGCGAAGACCTGTTGTCCGTGCCCCAGTCCCTGTCCATCGGGGCCGAGTTGCAGGGAGGAGCAACCGCCAGCTTTCACCTTTCGTTCCGGGTTCCCCGGGGTCCGGGCAGCTCGGTGGAGATCTACGGCAAGCGGGGAGCGCTGGATTACAAGCTGCTGGTTGAAAAACCGGGAGGGCTGGTGGAAGACGAAGAACTGTTCGGCATGACCCGCGGGGATACCGGGATGCACCCCATCGAAATGCCGCGGGAGGAACAGCGGGACCGAACCATGGACGCCGAGTTCATCGAGGCCATCCGGCGCGGCACGCCGGTGGCTCCCGATTTCGCCGAGGGAGTCCGCTACATGGAGTTCTGCGAGGCGGTGGCCCAGTCGATCTACGAAGGCAGGAGGATTTCCATGCCGCCGGAGCCGAAGATGGACTCCTGGGGCCGTCCGCTTTAAGTCGCCAACAAGCTTTCCACAGTTTTCCCAGAAGTTTTCCACACCTTGGACCAAGCCAGCTTCGGCACCCTCAACGCCCTGGTTCTCGTGGCCTATCTGCTCGGAGTCACCGTGCTGGCGCTGGCGCTGGCCGGGCGCCAGCGGAACACCGAGTCCTATTTTCTGGCCGGACGCAGCATGCCCTGGCTGGCCGTCGCGTTGAGCACCGTCGCCAGCATGCTCAGCGGCCTCACCTACCTGGGAGCTCCGGCGGCCGCCTACAAGGACAACGCCTCCCTCATGCTGGCGGGACCGGCGGCGCTGCTGGCCGCGCCGCTGATGATCGCTCTCTATTTTCCCATCTACCGCAGGCTCAAGGTCACAACCATCTACGAGTACGTCAACGCACGCTTTGGGAACCGTGCCCGCTACGCCGCCTCGGCTCTGGCCGTGCTTCAGATCCAGGGCTGGATGGGAATCGCCCTTTACGCCCCAGCCCTGGCTCTTTCCACCGTCACCGGGATCGATCTGACCCGTGCCATCCTGCTCATGGGGCTGGTGGCCACGGCGTACACCTGCACGGGGGGACTGGCGGCCGTCATCTGGACCGACGTGATCCAGTTCGTGATCCTGACGACGGGCGCGGTGGTGGTCGCGTTCTCCCTGGTCGACCGGCTCCCGGGAGGCCTGGATCAATTCTTCGAGATCGTCCTGACCGCGGACAAGTTGGGCGTGACCGATCTCCGGTTCGACTGGGCCGAGGCCACCGGACTGGCGGTCGTCCTCTGTTACCTCATCATCGGCTTCGGATACGGGAACAACCAGGTGGTCATGCAGCGTCTGCTCGCGGCCAGAAGCCTCGGCGAGATGACGCGGGCGCTGTTGCTGGACCGGGTGCTGGAGATCCTGTTGGCCGCGCTGCTCTACATGATCGGACTCGGGATCTTCGCTTATTTCCAGGTGTATCCCGAAAACCTCGCTCCGGGAGTCGCCGGTGACCGGATCCTGCCCTACTACATCGTCCATGCCCTTCCGGCCGGCTTCTCGGGCCTGCTCATCGCCGCCGTCTTCGCCGCGGCCATGTCCACGGTGGATTCGGGGATCCACTCCTCAGCCACCATGATCCAGGTCGATTTCGTGACACCCCTCAGGAAGCGTCCCCTGACCCAGCGGCAAAGCCTGATGCTGGCCCGGGCCTTGACGGCGGGGTTGGGCTTGCTGGCCACCGCCGCCGCCCTGTTGGTGTCGGAGGGCGCCGGCATTCTGGAAACCATGAGCAAGGTGGGCAGCCTCACGGCCGCGCCGGTCACGGGCCTCTTTCTGCTGGGAGTCCTGACCCGGAGGGGACATTTCCCGGCTTGGCTGGCCGCCACCCTGGGGATCTCGCTTCCGCTCAGCATCTACGTGCAGAACTTCGTCGAGATGCACTGGATCTTCTACACGCCCGTCGCGCTGTTGAGCTGCCTCTGCGGGTCCTGGCTCTTCAGCCTGCTGCTGAGATCAAGGTCGAACCGGGAGCGCGACGTCACGGGACTGACCATCTGGGACAGGCGAGAAGAATAGGAGTGGGGTTGTTAACCCCCGATTCCGGATCGTATAAGCGAACCGGGACGTCCGTATTCCAGCCATGCCGCGACATCGGCGTTCGTGCTCCTGGGAACCCAATTAACGTCCTGGCCTGACTCCGTGCGCACCGGAATCTCGTGGTTCCAGTGCCTCAGTCGTTGAGATAGACGAACCCTGGTCCTATGTCGCCAGCAAGGATCAGCGTCGGACATCGGCGGACCCGGAGACGGCCGGCAGCCAGTGGATCTTCATCGCCATGGGCCGGGATAGAAAATGGAAGCCGGGCTGTCCGATTCGATCTGGCACGTGGTCCATGCTCCCATGGTGGTACCATCCGTCGCTGCCATCGAGTCCTGTGTTAACTTTTCGGTAGCGACGGTATAACTACGACTGGGACCTCGTTGAACCACAACTGAGAATCGGAGTCTCAAATGCCCGAAGCCCTCGCACTATCCCCCAGCTTGCCCGCAAACTTTTGGGCAATGACACTTGAATCCATCCCGGTTGACGAGACGAATTGGAATTTGACCCACGTGATCGGTGTCGGGGCAGGGATCACTGCGATTCTTTGTGCTATTGCGGCCGCAATCAATGGACTGATGAAGGCAGGGGTGCGGAGACAAAAATTCAACGACCTATTGACGGTGACCGAGGATTTTCCAGAGTGGAGGGGGCGCGTTGACAGGCGGCTTTCCGGAATCAGCAAACGCCTTACCAATATCGAAGATAAAACCGGTAACCTCATTTTGTTTCTGTTGGGAGGGCCAAGGGAGGCTCTGTTTGGAACGAACAGCCCAATGACCTTGACCTCTCATGGCAAAGAGGTGGCCCGTTCGATTGATGCGTCTTCATGGGCCAAGGGTGAAGTGGAAAAGCACCGAGCGGAAGTCGCCGGGAAGTCTGACTACTGGATTCAAAAATACTGCATTCGATATTGCCTGTTTGAGTACACTCCCTCCGAATCCTATTTGGCTGTGCTGGAAAAATGCGCTTTTGAAATGGGAGTGCAAATGGACGGCATCTTGCAAGTCTTGGCGATTGTGCTTCGGGACGAGTTGAGCAAGTCGTAGCTGCGCCACCGGGGCAGCATTGTTGGAATCCAGGTCCCGCACCGGCGGCCCTCCGGCATGATCCCCCGAGGAACTGGTGGCGTGGGCGGCAATGTTCGGGTGGGGCGCGGGAGGTGTCCGAGGCGGTCCGGCCGGAC
>JAPOYZ010000291.1:4053-7789 GCA_026706325.1 Candidatus Aminicenantota bacterium | reverse complement strand
CGAACAGGAAGTTCTGAACCGTGTCGTTGGCGACGAAGAGATCCATCCTGCGGTCGTTGTTGATGTCGGTGGCTACGACGCCCAGCGCCTTTCCCAGTGACTGGCCGATGTCACTCGTGACTCCGACTTCGGCGAAGGTGCCGTCGCCGTTGTTGCGGAACAGCAGACTCGGCGTCGGTTCGAAGAAGGTGGGAATGCAGTAGTAGTTCTTGCCCAACTGGTTGTTTCCGCACCGCACCGGGTTGTCGACCTGGTACTTGACGAAGCTGCAGACGAACAGGTCGAGCCATCCGTCCCCATCGTAGTCGAACCAGGCGGCGCTGGTCGTCCACCCGGGAACGGACAGTCCGGCTTCCCGGGTCGCATCCCGGAAAGTCCCATTCCCCTGGTTCTCGTAGAGGATGGCCCGTCCGTAGGCGGTCACGTACAGATCCGCGTCTCCGTCGTTGTCGTAGTCGGCGGCGGCGGCTCCCATCCCGAAACTGCCGGCGGCGACGCCCGCCTTGCCGGTCACGTCGCTGAAGGTCCCGTCCCCATTGTTCCGGTAGAGGGCGTTGCTGAGACTCTTCCCGGGCTTGAAGAAATCGGAAGGACCGTAGTTCACCAGGTAGAGGTCCATCCACCCGTCGTTGTCGTAGTCGAAGAAGGCGCAGCCGGGCCCCAGCGTTTCCGGGAGATGCCGCATCTCCGACATGGCGTTCTCATGCACCCATAAGATGCCGCTTCTGGAGGACGGAATTTTCGTGAAGAGATCGGTTCTTGGCGTGGCGGTCCGGCTCGCCGACAATCCGTACGTCACAAACGCCGCCAAGAAGAGGAGCGGCAACCGGGGAGGGCGTGTAGAGGAGACGCCGAGGTCGCAGGTCTCGGCCCCGGTATCATTCATAGAGGCGTCTAGTTCCGTCTTCCAACCTCGGCGACCAACTCCTGGGCGCGTTCCAGAGACGTCGCCTTCTCCACCAGCATCAGCCGGCGGACTTCCTGCAGGGTGTCCTTGTCCGCGTGGGTGGTCACGTAGAGCGCCCGGCTGGTGATGACGGCATCGATCTGCTGGGCGACTCGCCGGCAGTCGGGACCCGGTGTATGGGCAATCCAACTGACCGTGTCGCTGACGGACTGATAGCGGAAATCACACGAGAGGCGAATCCGGTCGGACCGGTTCACCAGTCCGCGATGGGCCGTGACATGGCCGAAGAAAATGGCGTCGCCGGGATGGTAATCGGTGGTGCCCCAGGCGAAGTCCGACGAATCCAGTCCGAATCCCTTGGACCTCGCCCTCTTCGCATCGCTGGGACTGGAGCCCGCGTGCTCCAGAAATCCCATCTTGTGGGAACCGAGAGCGATGGCCAGCCCGCCGATATTGGGATCGATGTCCATGAGCGGCAACCAACAGGTGTAGAACCGGTCCGCCTGATACCCCAGGTTCTTGGCTCCGTCCTGGTGAGTGCCCACACCGGCGTCGTCCGGCGCATCGGGATCCGGATACATGACCCGGATAAGCCGCTGTTGCCAGACCGTGACGGCTTCGCCGATCAAGCTCTCCATGACCGCGACGATCTCCGGCGACTCCGCAAGGCGGTTGAAGGAAACGAGCCGCACGATCTTGTCGTAGTACCTCATGTGTTCCGCTTCGGAAGGATGCGGTCCCCCGCTCCACATGGGGTCCTCCGTGTCTTTTTCTTCAATGATGTGAGTCTCGTGCAGGACCCCCATGACGTCTCTCTTGACCTGCACCACCCGATCGGGATCGACTAGACCCCGCAGGAGGAGGTAGCCGTCTTCAGCGAGGTTTTCCGAAAGACGCTCGGCATCGCCCAGATGCGAGGTGGAATCCGTCAGCGGCCGATATTCCATCATGGCTTTTTCAACTCCCCTGCTCGGATCCGTGGAAGACGTCGACCCCCGCCCGGACCGCGTTCAGGACCAGGCTGTAGTCGGGACCGAAGCCCAGGAAGGTCAGTCCCTGGTCCATGCGCTGTTTCAATTCCTCAGGTGTCGTGGAACCGATTCCGATGGCGACTCCGTTCTTCTTCCCGATCTCCGCTGCGTATTCGATAACCGCGTCCGTCTCGGGGAAGGGCATCTCCATGGGATTGAAGCCCATATTGAAACAGAGATCCCACATCCCCAGATAGAGGGCGTCAAGGCCCGGAACCGACGTGATCTCCTCCAGGTTCGCGACCGCTTCCGTGGTCTCCAGCAGTGCGGCGACAATGATGTTGTCATTGGCCCGCTTGATGTAATCGTCGTTGTCGATGGTGTACTGGCTGGCGCGCATGGGGCCCCAACCGCGGATCCCGTGGGGCGGGTAACGGGTCGCGCTCACCAGGGCCTCGGCCTCGGCCGCGGTCCTCAACATGGGGGCGATGACGCCCATGGCGCCCATGTCCAAGGCCCGCTGAATGAAGACCTGTTCGTGGGAGGGGACGCGGACGATGGGTACGGTGTCGGTCCCCTTGATGGCCATGAGCATGTGCTCGATCTCGGCCGAGTCCAAGCCGTTGTGCTCGGTTTCGATGACCAGGAAGTCGAGCCCCACCTGTGACAACAGCTCCGCGACGCTGGGACTTCCCAGCCCCATGAAGGTGCCGAGAGCGGCTTCCCCGGAATTCAGTTTTTCTTTTGCGCGGTTCGTTTGCATAGCTCAGAAATAATCTCGTTGTGGCAAGGTTTCAATATTTCGTCCCGCTCTCGCCCGCCTCCGCCGATCCCTCCCGAGTGACGTAACCAGCGCCCGAACCATAGAGCCGCCGCTGGTAGTCGACGGAAGTTTCAACCGCCTTCAGAAAATTGATCTGTCTTTCCAGAGACTCCTGGAGGCCGGGTCTCGCCGCCTCTTGGCTGACTCCGGCCCGATAGGAGATTTCCGGGGGAACCAGGCCCATGTAGATGGAAAGGTATCCGTCGAAACCGATTTCCTTCAGGGTGCTCAAGATGGCCGGATAGTCGGCGTGGCCCTCGCCCAGGAAGCAGTGATTGGTCTCGTTCACGTGCATGACCTTGATCCGGTCGCCCGCCGCCAGCAGGGCGCTGGTGGTCGAGGCCTCGGAGATGTTCATGTGGTAGATGTCCGGTTGGACGCCGATATTGGGCAGGCCCAGGTCGTCGATCAGGCTGATGGCGTCGAAGACGGAGGTCAAGATGCCGGAATAGGCTTCATAGCGGTTCAGCGGCTCGAAAAGAACCGTGATGTCTCGCTCTCCCGCGTACTCGCAGATCTCTCTGGCGCCCTCGAGAAAATTGCTTCTCAAAACGTGCATCGGCAGCTTGGGGAAGGGGATCTGCGGGACGGGAGTCTGGGAAGCGCAGATCTGGTAGTACTTTGCGCCCAGGGCCGCCGCCAGGTCGACGCAGGCCTTGCCGTAGTCGATGCCTCTCTGCCGGGCTTGTACGTCGTCGCCGGCCAGGTCCCTGCTTTCTCCCGCGTGATGATATGCCCAGGCCCCCAGGATTTCGTTGACCTCGAGCCCCGTGGAGTCCAGCAACCGCCGGAACTTGTCCACATCGAGCTTCGGCGGATTGCCCGGCAGGTCGACGGCGTCGAACCCGGCCCGTTTGATGGCTTCCAGGATCGGCTGCGGCGTCTCCAGGATGTAATGCCCGATTCTCCCGATGGTTTCGGAGATGATGGAATATTTGAACGCCATTGGGGGACCCTCCTTCAGTTGGATTCCAAGTCTACGGGTTTTCTTGTCCTCATGGACTCATAGACGGCGTCGATGACCCGCATGTTGCC
>JAPOYZ010000291.1:0-4043 GCA_026706325.1 Candidatus Aminicenantota bacterium | reverse complement strand
TCGGTCATCGACGGCCTCGAGATTATCCGGACATTCCGCCGCGTCCTCGACTACGTCACGCTGGCGGTTAGCGTGGTCGGCGCCATCGCGTTGCTCTCCGGCGGCCTGATCCTGGTCGGCTCGGTGGCCATGACGAAGTTCCAGCGCCTCTTCGACGCCGCAGTATTCAAGACGCTCGGCGCCAAGACCCGCATGTTGCCGAGGCTGAACTCCGGGGACACCCGGTGCGGCGTGTCCGTCTCCAGACATTCCACCAGGTGGTCGAGCTGCAGGGCGAATTGGTCCACCGGGTCGAAGCGGTGGACTTCATGGTCGAAGTTGTCATGGAACACTTCGATGGAGGCGGGCAGGTCTTCCTTCTCGACGAACTCCTGTTCCCTCACGCTCCGCTGGTCGAACGGCAGGTCGGCGCGGATCCAACCGGTCAGGCCCAGCACCTCCGTCGCCTGGCAGTAGCCGTAATGATAGAAAGAGGTCAGTTGGGCGGTGGCGCCGCCCGGAAACTCGAGCTGCATGACGGCAGTCATGTCCGCATCGGCCGATTCGATAAACCGGCCCACCGCATAGGCCCGGTGGGGCTCCTCGCCGATGACGAACCGCGAGAAATGAATCAGGTAGCACGCCGTGTCGTAGACGGATCCGCCGCCCCGCCGCCGGTCGTAGCGCCAGTTGTCCCGCTCGGCGAAACGAACCAACGGCGAGGAGAATGTGGCCTGGACGGAGACCACCCGGCCGATCCGGCCCGAGTCGATGATCTCCTTGATCCGGATATGCTGCGGATCGTGCCGCCACTTGAATGCTTCCACCAGGACGATGCCGTTACCGCGGGCGGCGTCGACCATGGCTTCGCATTCGGCGGCGTCACCGGCGATGGGTTTCTCGCACAGGATGGCCCGGACGTTTCCCGAGTTCGCCGCGGCGATGCTGACCGGAGCGTGGGCGGGTCCCCAGGTGGCGACGATGGCGATGTCGAGCCGTTCCTCCGACAGCATCCGGTCCAGGTCGGTATAGCGGTTGGGGACCCGGAACCGGTCGCCGAAGGCGTTCAAGGCCTCTTCGGAAAGGTCGCAGGCGGCGGCCAACTCGACCTTGGGGTTGCTGAGGCAGGTGACCGCATGGTCCAGTGCGATCGTCCCGGTACCGATGATGCCTGCTTTGAGGGCCATGACCAGATGCCGCTCATTCTATTGGAAAGCGCGGGCTGCCGATAGTTGCGCCCGTGCCCTTGCTGCATCGAGGACGTATACTCGCTCCCGGCAAGGATGCAGGCGTCGTTCCCTTGCCGTCGAGGAGGAGGAAAACGCAAATGAAGTGGTTCTCGACGATATTCGGTCTCTTGCTCGCCGTCTCCCTACAGCCGGACGCTGAAGCTGCTGATAAACCGAACGTGATCTTCATTCTGGTCGACGACATGGGATATGGCGACGTGGGTCCCTACGGCGCCACGGATCTCCAAACCCCTCACCTGGACCGCATGGCTCGGGAGGGAGTCAAACTTACGGACAATTACGCGGCGGCCCCGGTATGCACGCCGACGCGCATCGCTTTTCTTACCGGACGTTACCAGCAGCGTAGTGGGATCGAATGGGCGTTTGCGGGGGCGGGGTCTCCGGGCCTGGCCACGTCGGAGACATCCGTGGCCAGGATGGTGAAGAACAATGGCTATGCGACGGGACTCATGGGGAAGTGGCACGTGGGAATCACCCCCGAGACGGGACCAAACGCCCACGGATTCGATGAGTTTTTTGGTTTCCTGGGTGCAAACATCGATTTCTACACCCATCGTGAAGTGATTCCGGAGAGAGGTTTTCCCGACCTCTACGAAAACACCAAACCGGTGAAGAAAGATGGGTACATGACCCATCTCATCACCGAGCGATCCGTCGACTTCATCGAACGTCACGCGGGCAAGCCGTTCTTCCTCTTCGTCTCCTACAACGCACCTCACTGGCCGTTCCAGCCACCGAACCGGCGCTGGATTGCGACAGCGGAAAATCGGCTGGAGGGGACCCGCGAGGACTACAACGGCATGGTCGAGGCAATCGACGACGGGGTCGGCGAAATTTTGGATGTGCTCGACCGGAAGGGTCTGGCCGCCAACACGTTGGTGATCTTCACCAGCGACAACGGAGGCGAGCGCCTCTCGCGCACCACACCCTTTTTCAATCACAAGGCCACATTGTGGGAGGGCGGGATTCGAGTCCCCGGCCTGGTCCGTTGGCCGAATCGCCTCCCGGCCGGCGAGACCTCAGATCAGGCGGTCATCACCATGGATTATTCGGCCACCATCCTGGCGGCAACGGGAAGCGCCCCTCCGGAGGGACGCACCCTGGACGGCATCGACATCCTCCCCATCCTGAGCGGAGAGAAACCTCCACAGGAGCGCACTTTTTTCTGGCGCGTCAAGTTCGTGGGCGAATGCAATCCACAGCGGCCCTACTGGCAGTGCTACGTACAGAAGGCGGTCCGCAAGGGGCACTGGAAGTACGTCCTGGACGGCGTCGAGCAGGTGGACATGTTGTTCGATCTGAGGACCGATCCGAGTGAGCGTCAAACGCTGACCTACGAGAAGCCGGAACTCGTGGAAGAAATCAAACGCCTGTACGCAAACTGGGAGCAGGATGTCGACCGGTAGGAGCGGGGACATTCCTGTCCCCTTGGAGCGGGGGTTTTTAACCCCCGATTCAGGGGGGCAGGGGGGACGGAGTCCCCACTCCGCATCCTCCACATCACTGAGGCAAACATGAACAGACGCCATTTCATCACCTCCACCGCCGGAGCCTGGACAGCAGCACACCTCACCGGCAACAGATCTAATCTCTACTCGGGTAGTAGGAAATACCGCGCCGCCGTAATCGGTCACACCGGCGTGGGCGGTTACGGTCACGGTTGGGACGAAGCATTCAATCCCTTCGATTCTATTGACGTCGTGGCAGTCGCCGACCCGGACGACACCGGCAGATCAGAGGTCATGGCCCACACGGGAGCAAAGCAAGGCTACCGCGACTACCAGGAGATGCTCCGCAAGGAGAATCCCGAGCTGGTGGCGATCTGTCCCCACGCCCTGGACCACCGCCTGGAGATGGTCACGGCCGCCGCCGAGTCAGGCGCCCATATCCTGATGGAGAAACCGTTCGCGCGCGATCTCGTGGAAGCAGACGCCATGGTGAAAGCCATCCGCAATAGCGGCGTAAAGGTCCAGGTCGGTCTGGTCACGGCGACGCTGCCCATGACGCAGCGCGTCCTGCAGATGGTCCGGCAAGGCGAGATCGGCGTGCTTCAGGAGATCCGTGCCCGCGGCAAGGAGGACCGGCGCGCAGGCGGCGAGGACCTGATGGTGCTGGGATGCCACCTGATGCATCTGTTGAGGATGTTTGCCGGCAACCCGAAATGGGTGTTCGCTCACGTGACGGAGCACGAGTCCGAAATGAAACGAGGCCACGCACGCGAGAAACAGGGACCGGGAAGCATGGGGGCGCTGGCGGGAGACCAAGTCGCGGCCATGTTCTATCTGGGTCAAGGCGTCCATGCCTACTTCGGGTCCAAGGCAAATGACGTCAAGACGGGACGGCGCTTCGGAATCTACCTTTATGGCAGCAAGGGGGTCATCTACCTGCCGACCGTATCAGGCGCGGCGATTCTCCGTTCCCCCGATTGGCACAGTGGAGCCTGGAAGCCCGTCGAACTGACGGAAGAAGAGCAGGCCGGATCCGATCAGTTGGCCACCCTCATGGTGGCCGACCTGTTGCAGGCCATCGAGGAGGATCGTGAACCGGCCGTCAACGAGTATGACGGCCGCTGGACGACCGAGATGATCTCGTCCGTCTACGAATCCCAGTTGACGGACGCACGGGTGGCGTTTCCGCTCAAGAATCGCACGCACCCGCTTGAGCGCGGCGTGTGACGAGCGCCGGCGGTGTTACCCTGGCCGCCATTTTCTCCCGATCCCCGTCCTAGGAGCCTGCGCCGCAGAAATCAATCTACTGCGAAAGCGGGGAATCGGTCCATATTCGTGCGATTTCTCGGCGAATAGAACAACTATG
>JAPOYZ010000539.1 GCA_026706325.1 Candidatus Aminicenantota bacterium | reverse complement strand
GTTCCGGGGGGACCCGTCCGCAGGACCGGGTTGGCCGGATGCTTCCTCATGGGGTGGAGGGAGCGCCGCAGGTCGTCCAGAGCGCTCACTTCGAGCATGTCGAGAAAGAGGACCTTGTGGCCCGGGCCCGGATTCAGGTCCGGGATCTTCAAGGTGTCGAAGAAGACGCCTCCGCCGGCGCCCCGGGTGGCCAGCGCCAGACCCAGAGCCCTTGAATGTGTTCCCGCTTCCTTTCCCACGGTGTGGAAATGACTCAGGGAGGGCGCTCGGGTCATTTCTTCGTGGGGAACCGGATCTCCTCCGACCGTTCGTCCCTCGTAAGGAGCGCCGAATCGGGACCCCAGCCACCGGGAATAGAAGGTGTGGCTCCGCGTCGTGTTGGTCCAGAAGACCCACCCCACGTCGTGTTGATCTCGAACCAGAATGGGGTGATGGAAATGCTCCGGACTCGAGTGAAGTCCCTGGACGGTCCAGGTTTCTCCGTCGAAGAAGGCGTACAGAACCTGATGCTCCACCTTTTCCCAAGCCACCAGGGCGTGCCGGCCCCAGCCGATGACGCTGTGGCTGACGAATCCGGTTCCGGTCCAGGGAACCCGTGGAGCGGAAGCGGCGAAGTCGTGCCGGCGGTCGAAGTCCCCGGTGAAATCGGGGAATTGGAAATAGAAGAGGCGGTTGAACCCCTTTCTCGAGGACGTCAGGTGCAAGGTGCCGGAGCGGTCCAGATCGGCGATCGGCGCACCGAAATCTCCCGGCCGCGTCAGGGGCCGCCGGATCCAATCGCCGTCTCTTGGCGAAGCCGCCCAGAGTTGCCGGGCCGGCCGGCGGGCGCGCCTCGAGTACGAATGCCCTTTGTCCCGGACCTCATAGAAGTTCTCGCCGGTGGCCGGAACGGTCTGGCTGTAGAGGATCCAGGGCCGCCCGCGGGCATCGATCACCAGGTCCCCGAATTCGGTCCCCTCGCCGTGATCGATTCTTTCGGGACCTGGGGTACTGCCGTCGGCCCGGGTCCAATTCTCTCTCCTTCCCAGGCTCGCCGACGGGTTCATGCCTCCGGCTGGGCACCGCGCATACCAGATCCCTTGCGGTTCGGAACTCTGGAAGACCAGGTGCAGGATGTCGTCCCGGCCGATGACCAGGCTCGCCGCCCGCGCCCCCGCGAACGGACCGGTCAGGACCGGCCGGCTCGACCCCCCTGCCATGGCCATGGCAGGGGTGAAATCGCCGGCAAATTCAGGACGGGAGTCTTTGGACGTCGAGAGGAAAACGGTGGGGTTCCCGGCGGCGGCGCCGTCGTGGGCCAGGAACCAGATTCCCTTGGAGTTGCTGGCGATCTGTCTTCCATTGGTCCGGGGGAAAGGAGGAACTCCGTTGTGACTGCCTGTCCGCAACGTCAGAACCGCAGCCGCGTCGGGCATGGTCCAGAGCAGGCAGACGGAGAGAATCATTCCACGTATGCAAGCGCGGATACGAGCCTTGACTGAAACGAAAGCCCCTGTCGTGGGGACGATTGCGGCGGGAGAATCGGCACGGAGAGGATTCATCGAGCCGTCAATGATAGCTCATCCGCCCTACCTCTCAGATAGTACGAGTTCCAGTACGGTGGGAATCTCATCTCGGATCGCCACGTCCGGAAATACCCGATGAAACGAGCTGTCAAAATAGCCGTTGGCGTCGGTCGAGGTCCCTCGCCTTGGCATCGCCCTGGGTTTCACAATCAACGTTGCGCCGGTAACGGGTTGTCCGGATCCGTCTACCACCTCGCCGGACAATCTGACCAATCCCGTCTCCTCGGCCAGGATGATTTGAATCGGCTCAGTCCTGGGAATCAGGATCCCCTCCTCCAGAATCGGCTTGTGCAGCAGCTTGCTCACATGAACCTTGTAGGTTCCGCGCGGAATCCCGACCTCAAACCAGCCGCCCTGTCGTGTCTTCGTTCTAAAGAGGGTGCCCTCCACCTTTCTATGTGTCATGTGCTTGAAAAGTACAGATGCCTCCTCCACTCCCTGGCCATGCTGATTCCTCACGATGCCTCTTGCCTGGGTCTTGCGCGGGAGGGCGATCGTTCTTCGAATCATTGGTGTCAGCGAGTCGGCCCGGAAGCGTGGTGACCCTCCGGCCCTGGCGTACTCGGGGTGTCTTGCGGTGACCCGGTATTCGCCGAATTCGAGATTCAGCAGGACTCGCCCGCTCCCGTCACTCGCATGAGATGACTCGACAGCTCTCGTCTGCAGGTTGAGAACTGTGAGAGTTGCCGCTGGGATTGGAGACCGGGTGTCCTCATCCAGGATAAGGATCTCGACATGAGTGCTCTCTGCCGAATTCCTTCTCTTGGCTTCACGGAGTCTGTTCTCACGAAATCCTCCTGGCACGGTTTGAACGGTCTTGCGTGCAGACTCATTCGGGCCGGAGATCGGTTCTCCGAAAGTTGTCCGTGCTTGCTCGCTCGAAGTTGTCGTCTTTTCTTGCCGTTTCCAATGCTCCACGGATAGAAGAACGAGCAAGGAGACAAGTACGAGAGTGATCACACGCCGCCGCGTAGTTTTGTTCCTCATGCCATCTCCTGCTCAACTTCGCTTCTTGACCTTGGTTTACGGGACTTCTATCTGCCCTCCTTATCCATAACAACGTCGGGAAGTCAGGTTTGGTCACAGAATAATTCTGTTTTTCCGAGTCTCGCGTCGATTTGGCGCTGGAGCGGATCGACGGCTCGACTCAGGCGAGTGGTCACACTCGACTGGGAAATTCGGTCAGCAGTCTGATCGAGCCGTCAACGATAGGTGACCCAGATGGGGGACGACCAGGCCACGTGCCCGTCGGCCTGCTGGAGGCGGACATAGTAGAAGTGGGTTCCGGGCTCCGGGTCAGTCTCCAGGAAGGAGAAGCCGACCCGGTTCCGGCCCGGCTTTCGGGTGTAGACCACCCGGTTGTCCCGGATCAGGACCACGTCTGCGACCGGTCCGGTCCCCTCGGCGTGAACCCGCAACGTGGCCCCCGAGTCGGCGTCGAAGGCGTCCCCCATGATGTGGATGCGGCCTCCCTGTTCCGCCCTGAAATCGAGGACGATGTTGTCGGTGGCGGCGTAGGCGTGGCGCCGGCGCATGGCGTCCATCAACCCCTGGGCGTCGAAACGCTCCACCAGCAGGCAGGCGTAGGAATAGTGGGTGGACCAGTGGTCGGAGCTGGCCTGGACGCCCAGCCGGTACCCCTTCTCCCAGGCCTTCCAGACGAAGCCTTCCTCCAGGTAGCCGCCGCGATGAGTGGCGTCGTCGTCCCGAACCGCTGCCAGAGGGGCTCCCGGACGTTCGTAGGAGGTCCGGTCCCCCTGGAAGATCTCCACCAGCGGCTCCACGTCCCCGGCATGGTCCCGCCAATCGGTCCCCATGGTTGAGGTTCCCGGCGTATGGGGCATGGCGAGTCCCTGGTACTTTCTGAGGTAGTCGTAGAGGACGTCGCCGCTGTTGACGACTCCCGAACGCTCCTGGGGTCCGGCGTCAAGCACGGGCGCCCCTCTGCCGGCAAAGACCACGTTGCGGTGGCCGTTGGGGTAGCCCAGGTTCCGCTCGTATCCCAACAGCGGGACGAACCTGCCGGGGAGGTGGAACCGCTGGATCGATTTCTGCGTCTCCCACCAGACGTATTCTCCCGGGTAGTGGTCGGTGATGGCCAGAAAGTCCAGAGCGGCGGCGTCCAGGGCGTAGCGGTAGGTCTCGTGCAGCGAGCTGTCCAGACCCCCGTCCTGGGAATAGTCGGTATGCCGGTGCATGTCTCCCCGGACGATCCGGTACGTCCTCCCGTCCACCTCCACGCGGTAGGATCGGATCCGGTCCAGGTCGCCCGGCTCGTCCCGGTGGTAGGGTTCGATGGATTCTTCCCGAGGCTGATGTTCGTCCAATTGAGAAACCTCGCCGGTCCCGGACAGCGCCAACCGCCCCACCACAACGTCCTCCTGCAGGGTCCGGGAATCGGGAGATGCGCGGTGGATTCTCCGGTGGTCCGTGAGCCAGGCCATCCAGAGGGTCCCGTCCGCGGCGACGTCCAGCGCCAAGGGCATGTCCAGTCTCCCGATGCTGCGCGGGACCATCATGGGCGTGGACCAAGAGGACCCCTGGTAGAAGACGCCGTAGATTTCCCAGCCCGGCCGCAGCGTGGACCCGTCCCCTGCCGTGGACACCTGGTGGCGGAAGAAGAGCCACATTCGTCCCTGACGGTCCCGGATCAACCGCGGCAGTTCGTTGTCGTTCCGAAACCGGATTTGGGTGGCGGGCGGGCGATAGATCCGTAGACCGCTCCGGGAAAGCTTGGAAAAATGGTCTTCCAGGACTTGGGAGACGTCTTCCAGCGGACGGCTCCATCGATCCCCGTCGTATACGGCGACGCGGATGGTCCGCTCGTCCAGGAAGGTCTGCCGGGAACGGTCGACCCAGAAGCCCGAGTCCTTGCCCCAGTTGGGACCCGATTCGTTCCAGCCGATCCAGACCCGGTCCTGGGCGTCACAAGCCACGTCGGCGTAGCCCTCGAAGTTCCTGGAGCGGGACACCGGAACGACCTCGCCCATTTCCCGGGGGCCTACCCGACGCAGATGAAGATCGTAGTCGCCTCTCCCGTACGTGTCCCAGACCACGTGGACGCCACCCCGGGAATCCACCGCAAGGGCCGGCTTCCAGTCGTTGGCCGCCGATTCGCTCACTCTCCTTGCCGGGCCCCAGGAACCGTCTTGGAGGGTCCTGATCAGCACGTCCGATTGAGAGCCGCGAAAGCCCTGCCAGACCAGGTGGACCTCGCCGCTGCGCCCGGCGGCGGCCCGCGGGTACAGGTCGGGAAGGGGATCCTGGGTGAGACGCGTCAGCGGCCCCAGCACGCCGTTCTCATCGGAACGGGCGAACAGGTCCCAGTTTCCATCCATTTGCTCCGACCAGATCCACCAGGTCCGGCCGTCGCTCGTGGTCACCATCTGGAGGTCGGAAAGATCCTGGCCTTCGCGGATCTCAACCGGGGAAGACCAGGCTCCGCCGGACAAACGGCGGCTCAGGATCCGCTGGCCTCCGTCCTTGAATTCGATCCAGCCGACCCGGCAACCAGCTTTCGAGGCCGCCAGGGCCGGGAAATCGTCATACGTCCCCTCACGGGTCAGGATCTGGAACAGAGGGACTTGGCTGGCGGCCACCTGTCCCGACATTCGGAACCTTCGCACCCCCGGTTCCAGGTTGCGTGTATCGATCTTCAGCGGTCCTCTGGAGGTCGAAAGGGTCCACTCTCCCGGTTGCGCCGCCACTGCCAGCAGTCCCGGCCACACCAGCCTCGAGTAGGCGATGGTGCTGCGGAGTGGATCTCCACCGACGAACAGTTGATTCCGGGTCGGTTCCTCCCAGTAGGTGGGTCTGCGGGGGAAGAATCTCCGGGTCTGGGCGTTCCAGGAGTGACCCGGTCCCACCGAGGTGTCGCCGGACCTGCGCCACGGCAGCAATTGGACCGATCCCGGCTGCGCTTCCAGGCGTCCACTCCAATTGGAGGGCCGGGGATCGTCGAGTCCCAACTCGATCAGGAAGCACCGTTTCCCGGATGTCAGGTCCGACGGCAGCGCCGTGTCCGGGTCCGGCCCGGTCCCGCAGCCGGAGAGAAAAAGCAGGGTCGGAAAAAGGAAACTGGCTTGGAACGCCACTCGCCGCAAGGGTTGAATCCAATTCACCATAGACTGCCGGCCGGGTTCGGTGACCGCACGGGCCGCTTCGCGACGGTCCATCAGGGACGGAGAAGTACGAGCATGACGACAATGATCGTGGCTGTGATCGTGCCGTGAAACAGACAGAGCGTACGTGACCACGCGACGCTCCACGTTGTTCCCACGTTGAAGGGGCGAGTGTTCATCGAAAAATCGATCGTTCGGTCCCCAGCCTCTCGGACGTGGTCGTAAAGCTGCCGCAACAGGCGCTCCTGGCGCAGGAAATACGCGTCCAGCGCCCAGAACATGACCGCCGGAAGATACGCCACGTAGACGAAGAACCGGTTGGCGTCGACAGCGGCGAGGGCGAACAGTGCCGCCACCAAGGTGACGCTCCATCCTTTGACCATGAATGAGTTCGCCGCCATGCGCGTGACGACGGCCTGAACCATTTGCAGGTGCGCGATCCTGGCTTCTGCGTCGTTACCCATGTCCGGCCCGCCAGCAGCAATCCCACCTTATCAGTCCGCGACGGCATTGGCCACGGGCCGCCAATAGGACTCCCCCCAATTTTCTGGTGGTTCGGGAGAACCAGGGATTTAGGGCACCCCTTGTGGGTGCCCTCGTCCGCGGGGCGTGCCGACCAGGGGAGGGCGACCACATACAGAGGTCGCCCCTACGACGGCTTATCCCTGTCTTGGTCAATTCGACCGAATTCCGGCTGAACTTGAATCAGGAAAAGACTAAACTATTCGAATTCCGGGAGAGCGGCCTTGTTGAAGCGCCTTTTCGTCGTCCTGATTCTGGGTGCCCTGTTGGCGTGGGTGGGACTGCGCCTCTACCGCGAGTTGGCGGTGGAGTCCATGGACGCCCCGCAGCGGGGACCGGCGCTTCTGGTCGAGACCGCCACCGTACGGCCTCACGCGTTCGAGACCAATCTGGACCTCCTGGGCGAGCTGCGGCCCCAAGCGGTGGTCGAGGTCATGTCCCGGATCAGTGGTCGCCTCCAGCAGGTTCTGTCCGACCGGGGAGATCCGGTCAACAAAGGACAACTCTTGGCGGTGGTCGATGACGTGGATCTCCTGCAGCAGATTCACCGGGCCGAGGCCGCCGTGGCCGTGGCCGCCGCCGCGGTGAGCCGGGAGGAGGCCACCTACCAGAACCTGAAGGTCCAGGTCGCGCGCTACCGCGAGCTCCACGAGGAAAATCTCATCTCGAATCAGGACCTGGAGGATCTGGTCAGCCGGATGCGGGTGTCTCAGGCGCAGTTGGATCTGGTCCGGGCCCAGGTCAGGCAGGCGGAGGCCTCGCTCAGCGAATACAAGATTCAGCATGACCAGACGCGGATCTACTCTCCGCTGGACGGCTTCGTCGGAGTCCGTCACCTGGAGCCGGGGGCACTTGTGAACCCGAGCGTTCCCATCGTCTCGGTGCTGGAGTTGGAGCGGGTCAAGACCGTGGTCCCGGTCTCGGAAAGCGGGATCAGCAGCATTCGGGCCGGTCTGCCCGCCCGGGTCGTGGTGGACGTCTATCCCGACCGGGTATACCAGGGAACCGTCACGCGGATCAGCCCCTTCCTCAATCCGGAGACGCGGAGCGCCGACGTCGAGATCGAGATCGTGAATCGCGACGGGATGCTGAAGCCGGGGATGTTCGCCCACGTGAGGATCGACGCCCGAATCTCCGAGACGGCGCTCAGCATCCCCCGTTCGGCGTTGCTGACCCGCGGCGAGCGGCACGGCGTCTATTTTCTGACCAAGGAACGGACCACGGTGTTCCGTGATATCGAGATCGGCCGCATCGAGGGCGACGTGGTCGAAGTTCTGGCCGGCTTGGAGGATGGATCGGAGGTGGTCGCCTCCGGAGCCCAGAACTTGAACGAAGGGGATGCGGTGAGGTCCGAATGAGTCTTCCCGACCTGGCGATCCGGCGCCCCGTCTTCATCGTCGTCGTCTTCCTCATCGTCGCCCTCATGGGCGGGATCTCCTTTCTCAACCTCCCCGTCGACCTGATGCCGGACGTCTCATTCCCCACCATCAGCGTGACCACCACCTATCAGGGCGTGGGGCCCCGGGAGATCGAAGAACTGATCACCATTCCCCTGGAACGGGCCCTGGCGTCCACTCCCGGCAT
>JAPOYZ010000184.1 GCA_026706325.1 Candidatus Aminicenantota bacterium | reverse complement strand
CAGCCACCTCACCCCAACACTATGACCGAGAGGCAGCGTTGGGGTCAACGGCGGGCTGCGACATCCATCATCGTGGACTGTCGCCGACCGGTGTGGGCGTTTTCCCCATGCAGGTGTGAATGTTCACCGTTTTTTGACAGAAAAGACACGAACCTGCCTGAAACTACTATGCGAGTTGAGTAGAATGAGCGCCGGTTGGCTTTTCCTCCGGCGCAGGACGAGTCAACTTAGGGCCTGCCGAACGCCCCAACGTTCGGCGGGCTCGCTTTCGGGGACCGTCACCACGATGCGCCAAGCCCCCGCGGCGTCATTCCCGGGCTGCCCGGTATGGAGCCCGAGCCCATGGTACCTTTTCCATAGAGAGGATCACCGGGACATCATCTGATCAGGGAACGAACCGGAAGGCGTACAGGTGGGCGTCACGGATTCGGACCCGGAGGCGCACTGTCTTGCCGGCATGCCGAGAGAGGTCTTCCCCTCTCCTCCACGTGGCAATACCGTCGATCCTGTCCCCCACCAGGGGTGAGCAGTCCTCCAGACTCAGGCCCTCCAGTGGCTCCCCGTCCTGGTCCTGCAGCTCCACCAGGAGACTGCCTCCGCCGGAAGTGGCGTAGTTGAGTTCCAGACCCCGCCCCTGGAACCGGATGGGCCGGGTGGTGAACTCGCCGAAGCCGGAATCGGGTCCCTGCACCGAGACGAAGCCGTCGGTCCGGAGGGTGCAGCGGCGGATCCGGGTTCTCTCCGAACGGAGCAGTTCCGAGTAGTACATGGAGACCTCACCTGGACCGGTGGGCACCACTCCGTGGCCCATGATGGGATTGCGGTCCACCCAGTTTTCCGGGTCCAGGTCCGGAGAGAGGAACGGCTTCCGGAAAAGGCGGTCCCAGCGAATCCCGTCCCGGCTGGAGGCGAACACGATGTCGGAGAGTCCGGGATGGGGCGCGTCTTCGTTTTCCCTGCGGTCCGGATACAAGACCATGGGAAACATGAGGAAGGCCCGGGCCGCACGAAAATATTTGACCGCCGCATTGGTATAGAAGTGGAGGTCTTTCGGATCCCGCTCGTCGGCCGCGACCACCAGCTCCGGTTCCGACCAGTGCAGAAAGTCGTTGGATTCGGTCCGGCGGATGGCTCGGCGGCCTCCCTTGAAGGGGCCTTCCACCGATGAATCGACGCCCCTCAGATAGATGACGAAGCGCCTTCTCTCGTCGTCCCAGAGCAGCGTGTTGTGGCTGTCGAAGGGACCTTTCGCGGGAGGGAGCAGTGGATTTGTACGAACCGGCTGCCAGCGGATGCCGTCCCTGGAGACGAAACCGGAGATCCCCCCCACGCGGGAGATCATCTTGTAACGGGCCGAACTGCCCGGCTGCTGATTCGGATCCACGATGACGCTGACGTTGGTGAAGTCCTTGGGGTCCCCGATGATGTTGTTCCTTGTCGAGCCCTTGCGGGAATAGACCCCAAGGTTCCGCCGGGTCCAGGTGATGCCGTCCCGGCTCTCGGCGTAGCAGGTCCAGACCGGAAAGGGGGGCTCTTTCTCCGCGACCCGGTACCACATGCGGTAGAGGCCCCGGTCCCGGACCACGCTGCTGTAGTGGAGTTCCTTGCCCTCCCACGGTTCAACACAGGCGAGAGAGACCTCCCGGGGTTGGGGCGGGTGGCGGGTGAGGCGGACCTCCTGCCGGGAGTCGAACCAGAAATCGTCCAGGAAGAGCTGGCGTTCGCTTCCCACGTCCAGGACGGCCTGGCCCCGAAGCGATGGAATGGCGGCCAGGATCAGCAGGACCGTGCAGACCGCCGCGCCCGGATGTCTCATGCAACTCTCAAATCCGGAATCAATCCCCCGCCAGGACGCCTCCGGCGAAGAGCCTTCCGCGGCCTTCGAGACAGGGTTCGATTCCCATCAACTGCAAGGCGTGCCAGGAGGTGACCTGATTCGCCGTGAGGACCGGCTTCCCCAGACCGGCCTCCATTTCCTCCAGGTGCAGAGCCAGCTTCTGACCGGTGCAACCGACGAAGACGGCGTCGGACTCGCCGACGTTGGAGGTCTCGGCCAGTCTCCGGATGCGCTCGGGCGGGACGATGGAGTGGTCCTTCGGCAGGTTCAGAGCCAGGCTGTTCAACACCCGGATCCCATGGTCCTGGATGAACTGGATGAAACGTCGCTCCACGTCGGGCATGTAGGGGCTGGCCAGGGTGACGCTGGAAATTCCCAGGGACTTGAAGGCCCGGATCATGGCGGTGCTGGTGGTGGTGGCCGGCTTGCCGGTCATGCGGGTGATTCGATCCGAGATGTCCAGATCTCCCCCCACGCCCCGGACGAAGCTGATGGTGGTGCAGTAATACGCGTAGCAATCGGGATCGTACTTGGAGAGCCTCCGGGCCGATTCCTCGATGTCGCCGTTTTCTGCCAGTTCGATTCCGGCGGGCACGTGGGCTTCCTTGTCCCGGATGGGGGTGGCGCTGGACATGAGGCGAACTCCCGGCGGCATGAATCGCCGGAACTCGTCCACCACCGCGTCGGCCTCCACGTCCACCCAGGCATCGTCGGGATAGACGGCCCCGAGCAACGGTTTCCGGTCTACCGGATCAGTCATGAGTCACTCTCCCTTGGTTCTTGATGGTGAGGCGAATCTTAACAAGTCGGAACGAAAGCCGCCACGATCCGGCCAGGAGTCTGCGCCGTAGAGTAGATTGATTTCTGCAGCGCAGGCTCCCAGGATCAGGAACGCTTCGAAGGCGCTGGTCCGAGGACCGCCGCGGCGCCCGCCGCCGCCCCCACCGTCACCGTCATCGAGACCGGAATGACCCACATCCAGGCCAGCTCGGGAAGGCCGAACAGCCAATGACCCTGGGCCCAGAGAAATCCCACCAGGATTCCGCAGAGCGCACTCCCCATGGCCACGCGGGCGCTGCAGCGGATCCCCAGCATGGCGATGAGCATGAGTCCTCCCAGGCTTCCCACCAGAAAACTGGTGACCCGCCCCTGAATGTCGAACAGGTTCCCCCTCTGCTCCTCGGGGATCTGGTACAGGAGCAGGCAAATGGCCGTTGCCAGTCCTCCCACCACCGCGGTGACCACCCGGGCCAGGAACAACTCCTGGCCCGGGGTGGCTACGGCGCTCCTGAACCGGCGGTAGAAATCGGTGACCACTACCGAGGAGATGGAGTTCATCCCCGAGTCCAGGCTGGACATGGCGGCCGAAAAGAGGGCCGCCACCACCAGTCCCGCCAGTCCCCGGGGCAGGATGTGCCGGATGAAGTGGGGGAAGACCAGGTCGGGGTCGTCGGGAATGGCGGCCTGGTAGTAGGAGTAAAGGGCGATTCCGCAGAGGGAGAGGATCAAGGTGAGGACGACCCCGCCGGCCAGGTTGCACAGGAAGGCCCGGCGGGAGGACTGCAGCGACTCGGTGGCCAGGAACCGCTGGACCGCCACCTGGTCCGAGCTGGCGGTGGCCAGCCACCAGAACAGGGTCCAGCAGCCCATGCCCACCAGGCTCAGGCGGACCGTGGGGTCGAAGCTGAAGACCGGTTGCGACGGCGTGTCGGCCGCCATCATGTCGCTCCACCACGTCGCCGGACCGGTGCCCGAGTCGACGGCCACGTAGAAGACGGTGAAGATGGCCCCGCCCAGGAGAATGAAGAACTGGACCACGTCGGTCCAGATGACCGCCCGCAGGCCTCCCAGGACCGTGTAGAAGACGCCGATAGCCACCAGGCCCAGGACCACGGTGGTGAAGGAGAGGCTGCAGATCTTGGACAGGGCCAGCGAGGCGGTGAACAGGACCATCCCCATCCAGGCGGTCCGGATCAGGACAAAAAGGGAGGCGCCGAAGAGCCGGGTGGTCAGGTCGAACCTCCGCTCCAGGTACTCGTAGGCGGTGGTCAACCGGAGCCGCATGAGATAGGGGAGGATGAGGAAGCTGACCAGGAAGAAGACCAGGGGGTAGGAGAGGAACTGCGCGTTGGCTCCGACACCGTTCTTGATCATCTCTCCCGGCGTGGAGAGGTAGGTGACGGTGGAGAGGACCGTGGCGACGATGCTGACGCCGACGGAAAACCAGGGCAGGCGCCGTCCCGCCAGGAAGTAGTCCTCGGTATTCTTCTGGCGCCGTCCGTAGTAGAAGCCGACCCAGATCACCACCGCGAAGTAGGCGGCGATGGCGGCGAAGTCGACGGCGTGGAGGCTCTCGAAACGGTCCAGGACGGGAGTCATGTGGGTGGGGCGCCGTCAACCACGAAGCGTCGGAGGAGGGCCTCTTCAGGTCCGCAATACCGTTCCATCCAGAGTCCGAAACCCAAGCGTCCTTGCCACGGATGCTTGCTGTTTGTCGAGGGTGACGAAAGAAACGCGGCTGGGATCGATAGCCACATACAAAGCCGTCGCGACGTGCCAGAGATCGGTACCTTTCAAGTAGCCGGCGTTCAAAACGTTCGTAAATTCAGGCGTCAAGGGCCGGTCGGGCAACACCCAGTCGATGCGGGCGATGAAAGCCGCCGAAAAGTCGACCATCTCGCGCGAGTACACAGCCCGGAGCTCTGCCTCCAGCAGGTTGGAGGAATGAAGGCGACCGAATGCTTGCAGACGGTGGTCCAGTACCGCGCCGCCCGGCTCGCCGAAGGCGATGGCAGCCACTGCGGAGGTGTCGACGTAAGCGACGTTCATTCGCCTCGTTCGGCCAGGAAGCGCTTGAGTGCACCGGGTCGCCGTACGACTGGCGCGAACGGTTGCTCCGGCGCGGTCGAGCGCACCAGGACACCCCGCCGTTCGAGGTCTTCAAGCCGCTCCTCGATGGTCGTGGGTTCAGGCGTGATCGGCCGAATCTCGGCCACAGGCTTTCCTCGATAGGAGACCATGATCGTCTTCCCGGCGCGCACCTGGCGAAGAATCTCGGAGAAGCGCGCCTTCGCTTCGTAGGTGGAATAGATTGTCGGCATGAAAATAGTATAACTGGTCAGACTAGTTAGAACAAACCAAGAATCTGCCCGTTGAAAAACCTGGGACTGACACGGCACCGGATCATGCAGGGGCCCTTCAATAAACTCCTATTTCTTTAACGAACGCCGCCGGAAATCCGTTATTCCTTCCAGACCCGCTCGAAGAGCCGGTAGACATTGAGCCCCATGATCTTCTGCACGTCTTCCTCGGAATAGCCCCGGCCCACCAGGCCCGCCGTCAGGTTCGGCATCTCATCGGCACGGGCGATCCCGGCCGGGAGAGGAACCGGATAAGGAAGCGGAAAGACGGTGGAGCCCTTGAGCTTGCCGGCCATGAGCCAGTGGAACCACTCGGCGGTATGCAGCTCGGTGAAATCCAGGCCGATGCCCACCGAGTCGATGCCCACCAGGTCGACCCAGTAGTCGACCACGTCCAGCACGTCCTCCAGAGTCGATTCGTAGCCGCGGGCCAGGAAGGTGGGGAAGCTGTTGGCGCCGACGATTCCTCCCTTGGCCACCAGGGCCTTCACCTCCTCGTCCGTCTTGTTCCGGGGATGATCGCAAAGGGTCCGGGGGTTGGTGTGGCTGAACCAGACCGGGTCGTCGGAGGTCTCGATGGCGTCCATGGTGGTCCGGTGGCCCACGTGGGACAGATCGATGACCATTCCCAGGCGGTTCATCTCGGCCACCAGGTCCACCCCGAACTGGCTCAGGCCCACGTCCCGGCGCTCGTAGCAGCCGGCCCCCACCAGGTTCAGGTCGTTGTAGGTGATCTGGATGGCCCGGACCCCAAGCCGGTGGAAGACCTCCACCAGGTCCAGGTCGTCCTCGATGGGGGAGGAGTTCTGGAAGCCGAAGATGACGCCCACGCGGCCCTCCTCCTTGGCTTTCCGGATGTCGTCGAGACAGGTGACTTGCCGGATGTACCGGGAGTAGGTGTCGAAGTCCTTGTAGAAGCGGGCGATGTTTCGCAGGGTCCCCTGCGTCCCCTCCCAGACCGCCACCGTGGCGTTGATGGCGGTGAGGCCGCCCTCGTGGAGATGGCAATAGACCGCCTCCTCCCCCCAACGGCTGACGTTGAGTCCGTCGATCACGATGGACCGTTGATGGAGTTCCCTTGCCCTCGAGTCGGTTGCCATTGACCTATCCTCCTCCACGATCCTCTCTCTCCGCTCTCTTCAATTCCGGATTCGCGGTTCCCGTTCCCGAACAGCTTCGCACACGTCCTTGACGATGTTTCCCGAACTGCGGACTCCGCCTCGGGAATACACCAGATTGCCTTGCGCATCCCACAGCAGCACGAAGTGCCTCCCCTCGAACTCGAACCAGGCGGTGAAGTCCGCGAGATCCTCCCTCGACGTCGGCAGAATCCCCTGACATTCTTTGCGGTCAAATCTAGTGACGTACTCATACCGGGTCGGTCCCTCGTCGTCGTCCGGCGCGAAGTCGGAAATCGGCGCCACGAAAATTCGATACTGCTTTTGCGCCGCGGACGGCGTCGACAGTAAAGAAAGGCCTTGCAGGATCGTGAACCCAGCGACCCACCACATCCAGGACAACTTCTTCATGAAAATACCTCCTGTTCGCCGGTTTGCCTCTTCTTCGCCAGATTATTTTCGGTCAGCTCTCAGCAGTCGCGACCGTCGGGCCGCGCATGCGGCAAACGCTACGACGCGGTTCCGGAGCACCCAGCGGCGCCGAAACCGGCCGACCACCGGAACGACGGCTCGACTATAGCAGTCCTCAGTGTAAGTCCCACGCAGGTCCGAGACCGGCGTCGACGCCGGCCGATTCGGGAGCTTTGGCGGGAGGACGACGAGCCGGCATTTCTTGATTGACGGGGGCATCTTGGATATAGTTCGCCGTCATCAATGCTCCTCAGTAGCTCAATTGGCAGAGCGTCCGGCTGTTAACCGGAGGGTTGTAGGTTCGAGTCCTACCTGAGGAGCCAAACCTCCTTTCCCGACGTTCGCGATGTGCGAAACCGTTGAACTGTCCTGGATCCGGGCCGCCTCGGACAACGGCATCCAGCGACATTGCGCCTAGTCCCCGACCGGATCAGCGGCCCCTACTCCCTCTGTCACCGCGACACGTTTTTCCCGATGAGCCCCGATGCGGTCGACAAGAGCGTTTCTCCATTGACCATGGATACCGGCATTCATGTACATTGGTAGCCATTCGTTGTCTCTGGTGACCGGAGGTCGATTCACAGTGGTTACTGAAGAGGGCTGGGTCGGAATTTCGGAGGTTGCCGACCAATTTCGGACGGCGAACGAATCGATTTGCCAACAGGTCAACAGGGTGGGGTTTCCGGCTCGCCAACGCGCTCTCCGCTTTGTATCCGCGCGGCAGCCAGGAAAAGCGGCTCCTTGACGCCATGCTGCTTGCGGTGCCGAGGTGAACAACTCTAGGACGATGCTTGGAACACAACATTCTTGGGCGGAGAACCATGGCGACTGAGAAAGAATTACTCGAACGGATCACTGTGCGCCCGGATGTCTTCGGCGGCAAACCGATTGTCCGGGACATGCGCATCGCCGTTGAACACATCCTGGGCATGCTGGCGGCCGGCGATACCGCACATTTGATCTTGCAAGAGTACCCGTTCCTTGAACCGGAGTACATTCAGGCGTGCCTGGTGTTTGCCCACCGCTCTGTGGCAGGAGAACAGGTACATGAGCGTATGCCCCTTCGGGCGGCACGATGAGATTCTTCCTCGACGTTTGCGCCGCCTCCCGGCGAATGCAGGAAGCATTGGTAGTCCAGGGGCATGATGTCCTAGCTGATGTCCTTTCACGTTCAGTTGGCCGATGATGCGGCCCGCGACCTGGAAGAGATTGTTGAATTCATGACTATCGTGAATGTCCATGAAGCTGAGGCCCAACTCT
>JAPOYZ010000217.1 GCA_026706325.1 Candidatus Aminicenantota bacterium | reverse complement strand
CGAGGGCGGTTCCCTTGAGGAGCTCGATGAGGAGGTTTCCGAAGGGAGGAATCATGCGCAGCGCGGCCTGAGGCAGGATGATTCTCCAGAGGGTCTGGCGCCGGCTCAGGTTCAGGGCCCGGGCCGCGTCATACTGGGACCGGGACACATTGCGGACTGCCGACCGGACGATCTCCGATCCGTAGGAACCCAGATTCAGGCCCAGGACCAGGATTCCCACCGTCATTGCTTCGAGCCGGATTCCCAGCAGGGGAAGGGCGAAGAAGGCCCAGAAGAGCTGGACCAACGCCGACGTTCCCCGAAAGAGGTCGACGTAGAGGCGCGAGAGTCCCCGGACCGCCTTGCGCCCGGAGAGGCGGCCCAGTCCCGCCAGGAAGGAGGAGGCCAGCGCCACCACCGCGGCGCCGGCAGTGATCTGGAGCGTCACCAGGAGTCCCGTCAGGAGGCTGGGGAGAAGGTCCAGGGGCGGCGGCATTGTGGTCGAAAGAGATCAGCGAGCGCCGGCGCAGAGCTCTTCCGCCGTCATTCCCGCGGGGAGCTCGGCTTCCGTAAACCCGAAGGCGCGAATCAACTCCAGATGTTCGGGAGTTCCGACGAAGGCGGTGAGGTGGCGGTTGAACTCGTCCCGGTGCCTCTTGTCCTCTTTGCGGAAGCCGATCCCGCTGCAGGTGCGGGCCGGGAGTCCGTCGGCGCGGGGCTGGACGAACGGGTCGATGGCCTCGAGTCCCGCGGCCGAGGGCTTGCGCAGCAGGTCCCGGTGGGCGGGCGCCGGCCCCGCATTGGCGTCCACTCGTCCGGCCTGGAGGCCGGCTACGGCGCTGGGCTGGTCCGGAAAGATGAAGAGCCTTGAATCGGGAATGCCGGCGGCTCGGGCGAACATGAGCTCCACACCCCCGGCCACCACCCCCAGCCGGGCGCTCGCATGCCGGGTCACGTCCACGTAGCTGTGGAGATTCAGCGGATTGCCCTCCCGCACCAGCATTCCCTGGAGGATGCAGGAGAGGGGTTCGGAAAAGAGGATCTCCCGGCACCGGGGCGGCAGGATCCACATGCCGGCGGCGATCAGGTCGAAGCGTCCCGCCTTGAGACCCGGGATGAGAGAGGCGAACTCGGTGATGATCCCTTCCACCCGCGTGTATCCCATCTTCTCCAGGACCCGCCGCGTCACCTCCACCGACTCGCCCGTCAGTTGTCCGGTCCGGTTGTCGTAGTAGGCGAACGGCGCCTCGTTGGAGTAGCCGATACGGACGGGTCCGGTCCCGTCGAAGCCTCCCGGGGGGGTTCCAGCGGTGCAACCCAGCAGCAGGAAAGGCAGCAGAGAGAAAGTGAGGGCCAAAGGGTTCTTCATGAATCCTGTCCGGACCGGCGGGCCGAAGTCTACATTCCGGAACGGAAAGGAGGAAAGAGGGAAAGAAGAGGACCTGCCGGCGCGCGAGAGTAGGGTTTGGGGCTGATAGACTGGGTTCGCTGTGGGAGATGCAAAGAAAATCTCATTTGTAGACGTCGTGGGGCGGGACCTGGACTGGGGCGGAGTGCAGACCCGGAGCGCGGGGCCGGAGGGCCAATTGCCCCTGACCGAAGAAATGCTGCTTCACGAGCCCAGCGGCAACCTCTTCGGCTGGACCCAGGACGTGGGGATGGGTTGGAGCCCCGGCAAGGTCGACCGGGATTCCTACCTGATCGTGAGCACCCAGGGCGGCCTGCGGGACGGCGACGGGACTCCGCTGGCCCTGGGTTACCACACCGGGCATTGGGAGATCGGCCTGTTGGCGGCGGCCGCCGCCGGCGTCTTCCGGGACCAGGGGGCCCGTCCCTATGCGGCCTATTGCAGCGACCCCTGCGACGGCCGGAGCCAGGGGACGGAGGGGATGATGGACAGCCTCCCCTACCGCAACGACGCCGCCGTGGTTCTGAGGCGGCTGGTGAGGTCCCTCCCGACCCGGCGCGGCGTCCTGGGAATCGGGACCTGCGACAAGGGGCTGCCGGCCGTCCTCATGGCGCTGGCGGGCTGCGCCGAGTTGCCGGGAGTGATCGTCCCCGGCGGCGTCACGCTGCCCCCCACCAACGGGGAGGACGCGGGAACGGTTCAGACCATCGGCGCCCGTTTCGCCCACGGGCTCATCAGCCTGCAGGACGCCGCCGCCATGGGGTGCCGGGCCTGCGCCTCTCCGGGGGGCGGCTGCCAGTTTCTGGGGACGGCGGCCACCGCGCAGGTGGTGGCCGAGGGCCTGGGAATGGCCCTGCCTCACACGGCCCTGAGTCCGTCGGGGCAGCCGGTCTGGCTGGACGCGGCCCGGCGGTCGGCCCTGGCGCTCATGCGGCTCAGGGAACGCGGCCTGCCACTGTCCCGGATCCTGACTCCGGCGGCCCTGGAGAACGCCATGCTGGTCCATGCGGCATTCGGGGGCTCCACCAACCTGTTGCTCCATATTCCGGCCATCGCACACGCTGCCGGTCTGAAGCCGCCCCGTGTCGAGGACTGGAGCCGGGTCAACCGAAGCACGCCCCGCCTCGTGGACGCCCTGCCCAACGGACCCCGCAACCATCCCACCATCCAGGTCTTCCTGGCCGGCGGAGTGCCGGAAGTGATGCTCCACCTTCGGAACCTGGGCCTCCTGAACCTGGAAGCGAGGACCACGACGGGCGAAAAGCTGGGAACGGCGCTGGACTGGTGGCGGGACAGCCGAAGGCGGCGGGACTGCCGCCAGGTCTTGCGGAACTCCGGCGAGGCGGACGTGGACCGGATCATCATGGACCCGGAGACGGCCCGCCGGAACGGACTCACCAGCACCGTCGTCTTTCCTTCCGGAAACCTGGCGCCCGAGGGTTCGGTGATCAAGGCCACCGCCATCGATCCGAGCCTGGTGGACGAGCGCCAGGTTTACCGGCACCGCGGACCGGCCCGGGTCTTCTGCTCGGAGCGGGAGGCGGTGAGGGCCCTCAAGGGACTGGGCCCCCGGGCTATCCGGTCGGGCGACGTCCTGGTCCTGGCCGGCCTGGGACCTTCGGGCACCGGAATGGAGGAGATCTACCAGGTCACCTCGGCCCTCAAGTTCATCCCCTGGGGCAAGACGGTGCCCGTCGTCACCGATGCCCGCTTCTCGGGGGTGTCCACCGGTCCCTGTATCGGACATGTGGGACCGGAAGCACTGGCCGGCGGACCCATTGGTCGTGTCCGGGACGGGGACCTGCTGGAACTGGTCATCGACCGCCGGCGGCTGGAGGGCCGGATCAACTTCCTGGGGCCCGAAGGGACGGAGGTCTCCCAGCCTGAGGCGGATCGAATCCTCGCGGGAAGGGAACTGCATCCCGAACTGGCCCCTCATCCCCGTCTACCGGCTGAAACCCGGCTTTGGGCGGCGCTCCAGTCGGCCAGCGGCGGCGCCTGGCAGGGTTGCGTCTACGACGTGGATCGGATCGTGCAACTCCTGGAGGCGGGCCGCCGGGCGATGGGAGAAGGGGAGGCTCCAGCCCCCCCTTGGAATGGCCCCGGAGTAAAACTGAACGTCTGAGGAATGTACAAGTACGAGATCATTCTGTACTGGAGCAACGAAGATCAAGCTTTCGTCGCCGAGGCGCCCGAATTGCCCGGCTGCATGGCTCATGGAGACGATCAAGAGTCCGCGCTGGGGTACATCAAGGAAGCGATGCGACTCTGGATCGATAGGGCACGGAAGTTGGGAAGACCCGTGCCGGAACCCAGGCGCGAGCGCCTGACGTTGGCGTAACCGGTCGGCCACTCCTGAGAGAAACAAGGGTGTTCCAGCGGGGGCTTTCCTACCCCTGCTCTCGCAGCCTGTTGTCCCTGGCCATGGGTCACGGTTGGTCTGAAAGGGGACGCCTGAATGACGCACCTCCTGCATGGGGGTCGGGAATATCCCTTCTCCCGGCACTCCTGCGTGTTCGCGAGGGAGGGCACCACATTCCCGAGTCCGTGATCCGCCGGCGCTTCGAGCGGAGCCGGAGGAACTTCCGCGACCTGTACCGGAAGGTTGTGGACGGCTGGCGGGTGTACGACAATTCCGGCGAGGTTCCGGTTCTTCTGGAGGAGTCCGAGGAATGGAATTTAGTCCGCGAGCCGGGCACGAAGTGGCGGCCAACAGGCCCCAGGCAACGAACAATAGATGCCGGGAGGCAACAAATGACGGAGCAGCCGTGGAGATTTCCGGAAGGGGAACCATCGAACGAAAGCATTCTCGCCGCCCTGGTCCTCGCACGGAAGGACGCCATGCGCAGGGTAGCCGAATACGAAGCCAAGGAAGCGGCGAAGGCAGCAGCGGAAGCGGCGAAGGCAGCAGCGGAAGCGGAGGGGGGCGACGGTGAAGCGCAGTTGACTCAACCCGTCGCCGAAGGCGAGCCCGTCGGTGGTTGACCACACCCGCCAAGTCGTCAAAAGGGCGTGGAGCTTTGCGCACCCGCTTCGCCACGACGGCCCTTTCTTTTGAAGATGGGAGTCCTGCGAGTCCCGGATCAGCGACGCCCGTCCAGGCTACCGTTCCAGGGCGGCACCACCACCGTCACGTCCCCGTAGCACTTGGACTGGCAGGCCAGCCGGATCACGGGGTGGGATTCGGTGTGGGAAGAGGAGTCAAGGTACCCGAAGTAATTCAAGCGCCGGCGTTCGTGCTCGCTCAACTCGATGATGTTCTCCCGGCCGCTCAGGACGCCGATCCAGCAGTACCCGCACGAGGCGACCCGGCATTCGGCCGGGATCGGTCCGGCGATGCACCGGTGGTCACGGGTCTGGTAGTCCCGTTCATCCCCGGCGGAGGCTGAGGACAGGTCCTGTCCCTCGATGCACGAGAACGTCGCCTCCCGCTTCGATTCGTCGAAGCGGACGGTGAACTTGCGATTGACGGTGCGGAGGAAACCAAAGAGGCCCTGACTCGTCGTTCGAGATCGCCGTTTGAGGATCTTTGCCGGGTTGGGCCGCTTGGAACGGGATGGTCCGGAAGCAGAACCGTTACCGAACGGTTCCGCGCCCACTTGCTGGAAGGCCATGAAACCGACCGCGGAGATCCCCAGCAGGAGCGATGCCTCCACCTTGACCTGAGACGCGACGGCGCCCGCCAAACTGCGAATCTCGCTCCCGAGGCTCTCCAGGTTCCGGCCGGGACCCGATTCACTCCGCTCCAGAAGGGCCGCCTTGACCCGGTCCCAATAAATCGATCCGAACAGGAAGTCGACGGACTCGTCCAACTGGTGCTCAAGCCGGTAGCGGCCGTCCAGGAGATATTCCTGCGCCGTTGCCGCCTCGTCGGTGGACTCCCGCAGGATTCGCCGGAGTTTCAGAGGCCAGAAGCCGAACCAGATCCGGGTCGCTTCCCGGTCCACGGGATGAAATGAGGGCTCCAGGTCCGCCAGCACTTCGTCCCATGCCGGTTCGTCATGCTGGTTCAAGAAGGCTCGAAACGCATCCATGTCCATTTTGCGGCGGCCATGATACCGCAGTTCCGTCGTTGAAGCAGTTCCCTGTCCTCGCGAGGTCCACGCCAACGTGATTCGTCGTGACTTGGCCTGATGCCGGGATTTCGATAGAGTTCCGACTTCTCACGGAGAAATCCAACCGATGCTGCACTATCTGAAGTGGCCCGATTTTCTGGTCATCTGCCTGAATCTGGGGGCCATGATCGCCATCGGGATCTACACCTCCCGCCGCAGCAAGTCGTCGGACGCCTACTTCCTGGCCGGCCGCAGGATGCCGGGCTGGGTGGTGGGGATATCCCTGATGTCCACCATCATCAGCTCCATGACCTTCCTGGCCATGCCCGGATTCGCCTACCAGGAGGACTGGCGTTATGTCCCGGCCCACATGACCTACCTCGTCGCCAACCTGGCGGCGCTGTTTCTGTTCATGCCCTTTTTCCGGGCCGGCCGGTTCCCCTCAGCCTACGCCTACCTGGAGCGCCGCTTCGGCACCTGGGCCCGGCTCTACGCCGGAGCCGGTTTCATCCTCTTCCAGGTGTTCCGGCTCGGTGTCATCCTCTACGCCGTCTCCCTGGCCATCGAGACTCTCAGCGGTTTTCCGCTTCCCCTCATTATCGTGGTCTTCGGCGTCCTGGTGGCCTTCTACACCACCGCCGGCGGACTGGAGGCGGTGATCTGGACCGATGTGCTCCAGGGGGTGGCCCTGGTGGGAGGCGGGCTCCTGTGCGTGCCGGTGGTGGCCACGCTCCTTCCGGGAGGGTTGGAGCAGATCCTGACCGAGGCGTCTGCGGCCGGGAAATTCTCGATCGGAGACACCCATTTCTCCTGGGACGAGAAGACGCTCTGGGTCACGACGCTGCTCTACTTCTTCCTCTTCCTCCAGATCATGAGCACCGACCAGATGACGGTCCAACGTTACTCCGCCATGAAGACGGACCGGGAAGCCCGGAAAGGGGTCATCCTGGGCGCCTTCTCCACGGTTTCGGTCTGGTGCTATTTCACCTTCGTGGGAACCGCCCTCTACGTCTTCTACAATCACTTCCCGGCCCCGGAGCTCTCCGGTATGGCGCCGGAGCAGGTCTTTCCCTTCTTCATCCTCACCCAGATGCCGGCCGGTTTGGCCGGGCTGATCATTTCGGGTCTGCTGGCCGCGGCCATGTCCACACTCGACTCCAGCATCAATGCCTCGTCCGCCACCGTGACCACCGACTTCTACCGGCGGCTGGTGGCGCCGGATCGGGACGAGGCGCACTACGTCCGGGTCGGCCGCTGGCTCTCGGTGGTCTTCGGGGCGGTCATGATCGGCGCGGCGCTGACCATCTACCTCACCCGCACCGAGACCCTCATGGACCTCCAGAGCCTCCTCATGTCCATACTCAGCGGCGGACTGCTGGGGCTCTTCCTGCTGGGTTTCCTCACTCGCCGGGTCGACAGCCGGTCGGCCGCCGCGGCCACCATCTTCGTCGTGGCCGGCGTCTGTCTCTGGGTCTTCGTGGGCAGTGAGGCGGGCGCCCGTCACTGGCCGGCGCTGGCCGGGATCTTTCCCGACCGGTTCTGGATCATCGTCCTGGCCAACCTGGCGCTGCTGGGACTGGGATACCTGATCAGTTGGCTCCCCCGGAAGAGCCCGGTCCGGGACCTGACGAATCTCACGGTCTGGACTCAGAAACAGCGACCGTCGGGTTAGGACGACAAGAGGGCACCCGCCAGGGGTGCCCCTACCCCTCTTCGGTCGCATGAAGGCCACAATAAGGTGAGAAAACAACTCCTCATCGGGAACACAAACTCAGCAGCAAGGCGAGGACCAACAGGAGGACAACAGCGAATATAGACGGTCCAAGCTTCCAGATCGCGCCGAGGGCCAAACCGAAGAGGACAGGCTTTTCCGTCGCCCAAGCGCCGACTCTGCGGACGACCTTCCCCTTGCCGTGAGGAACCGGCGTTCCGGACGGCTTCCCCCGCACATAGCGGATTTTGAGGGCCGTCCCATCCGCACTGCGACAAAGCCACTGTCCGTGCATCTTTCCCTCGACATAGTTGCCTTCGAAGACACCTCCAACCAAGCTTCGGCAGACCCACTTTCCGTGCTGCTTCCCATCTACATAGAGACCTTCGTGAACATCCCCGTTCGCAAGGCGGCAAACCCAACGTCCGTGCTGCTTCCCATCCACATAGGGACCCTCATGGACATCCCCGTTTGCAAGGCGATTAACCCAACGTCCGTGCTGCTTCCCCTTCACATAGGGGCCTCTATAGACATCCCCGTCCGCACGGCGACAAACCCACTGTCCGTGCATCTCCCCCTCGGCAAACGGGCCTTCGGAGACATCCCCGTTCGTATCGCGCAGAACCCACTGTCCGTGCTGCTTCCCGTCCACATAGAGACCTTCGTGGACAAATCCGTCCGCGACGCGCATAACCCACTGTCCGTGCTTCTTGCCCTCCGCACAG
>JAPOYZ010000214.1 GCA_026706325.1 Candidatus Aminicenantota bacterium | reverse complement strand
CCGCGCCGTCGCGGGTCGGTAGGTGGCCGATCGCGAGCCGGCGTGCGGGGTGTTCCGCTGGTGGTTTCTCCTTCCCGTGTCGGGGGCGGGGCTGTTGGGGCTGACCGCCCACTATTGGTACCGATTCGTTACCGGGACCGGCGGAACGGTGGAGTCCAGGCTGGATTCGGCTCTGGTCTTCAACGTGGAGCAGGTTCTCCCCATGATGGCCCGCCAGGTTCTGGATCCCTGGGTCGCCGGAATTCTGGTCTCGGCCACGCTGGCTGCCATCATGTCCTCCGCCGACAGCTTTCTGCTTTCCGCCGCCAGCTCCATGACCCGGGACGTCTACCAGCGCATCTTCCGGCAACAGGCCTCGGAACGGGAACTGCTCAAGATATCGAGAGTCGTGACCATCGGACTGGGAACGGGGGCATTGACGCTGGCTCTCTCCACCGATCCCTGGGATCCGGAAGCCACCGTCTATCAGTTGGTCCTGTACGCTTGGGGCGGGCTCTCCGCATGCTTCACCGCGCCTCTGGTCATGGCCCTCTTCTACCGAAAAATGACCAGGGCCGGATGCCTGGCGGGGATCCTCATGGGAGCCGGGACCAGCCTGGTCTGGCGCAATGTCGAGTTCCTCTCCTCCGTCGCTTATGAACTGATCCCGTCGGTGATCGTCTCGGGCTGCGCCATTTGGCTGGTCTCACGATTGACCCGGAGCGTCGACGCCGGGTAGCACCGCAGGAAACTACGACGATCCCTCGATCCGCGCGCCGTGGGTGTCCAGGTCCAGGACCCGGAATTGGGCGCGAGTCCCGGCCGCCTCCAGAGTCCGGACCATCCAGTCGCCGATCTCCGCTTCCCGCCCGTCAGCCAGCGCGATCACGGTGGACCCCGAACCGCTGATGAAGGTGCCCAACAGGGATTCGCTCCAGCCGGGCTTTTGAGACGGTCCCGCGAGCACCCTCGCCAGTCCCGGCACCAGGCTCGCCCGGTACGGCTGGTGGAGCCGATCCAGAGTCGCCTCCCTCAGGAGTTGGGCCTCCCCGCTGTGAAGCGCATGCACGAGCAGTGAGGATCGCTGGATGTTGAACACGGCCGTGGCAAGATCATAGGAACCCGGCAGGATGGCGCGGGCTTCCGGTGTGGAAATGGCCTGGTCCGGCACGGCCACGACGAATCGGCAGCGCAGGGCGGAACGCAATCGCAGGGAACGCACCCGGGACCCGGAGGTCCAGGAAAGGACCCATCCGCCCAGCAGGCTGGCGGCCAGGTTGTCGGGATGGCCCTCCAGGGGAAAGGCGATCCGGAGGGCGTCGCCGTCGGAAAAGCGTTCCCCCGTGATCTGCTCCGCGATCTTGATTCCCGCGATGATGGCGGCGCCGCTGCTGCCCAGCCCGCGGGTGAGGGGGATGGGGTTGCCGATGCTGAGGCGAATCCCGGGCAGGCCGGTGCCCAAGGTGGAGAACGCGGCCCTCAGGGAGCGGTCCAGGACGTTTTCTTCAAGCGGCAGGCTCCAATCCGGAGGCCACTCCACCCCGACTCCCTCGATGGGCTCCACTCCGATGGTCAGGTAAAGGCTCAGGGCTGCCGAGAGAGTATCGAACCCGGGTCCCAGATTGCTGGTGCTGGCCGGAACGCGGACCTGGAAAGGCTCCCAGCTCATCCCACGCTCGCCAGATCCTGCGGTTGGCTCCGGACCAATTCCAGCATGGAGTCCCGGTCAGGCTCCCGGCCCGTCCAGGCCGAGAACTGGAGCGCAGCCTGCTCCACGAACATCTCCATTCCCGAAATGGTTCCGATCCCCTTGCGGGCCGCCAACTCCAGGAGCTTCGTCTCCTCCGGCTGGTAGACCAGGTCGTAGACCCATTCGAACCGCAGGTCCTGCTCGGCCAGCAGGGAGGCGTCCTCGTCCGGGGATTGGCCCACCGGGGTGGTGTTGACGCACAGATATGCGGAAGCGGGGAGGTCCGGAAGGACGGTATGGGGACAGCCGTATCGGCGTGCAAAGCGTCCGACGCGTTCCGGACTGCGTCCGGCCACCGTCACCCGCGCTCCCCGGGCGATCAAGGCCTCGGCCACCGTGTGTGCGACACCGCCGTTTCCCAGGATCAGCGCTTCTCTGCCGCGGATGGAGGTCCGGGAAAGAAGCGGCCGCAGGAACCCGCGATAGTCGGTGTTCAGGCCCTCCCACCGGCCGTCGTTGCGCACCAGCGTGTTGATTGCGGGCGCTGCGCCAGTGTCTCGGGATACCAGGGCGGCGGCATCCTGCTTGAACGGCAACGTCACGCTGAACCCCTTGAAGGAGAGCCGGCTGCCCTCCAGGTACCGGAACCACGGCTCCAGCTCGTCCAGGCGAATCGGAAGGTAGAGTTGGCGGTCCAGCCCATGCCGCTTGAAGAGCCGGTTGTGGATCCAGGGAGACCGGGAGTGGGCCACCGGATTCCCCAGAACGGCATACAGATCGGGAGGCTGATTCCAGGAGTCGAGCCGGTAAAGGTCCACTGCGGTCTCCAGGCTGAACTGGCCTGGAGCCGTTCCCTCGCCCTCTTCCTCCGCCACGAAGGTCCAGGAGTTCCCCAGGAAAGCACCCAAGGCCCGGGAGGGCTGGCCGAAGTCCCCCATTCCCAGGAGCACGTAGGCTGCCCCCTGGGGGACCGATTCCATCCAGCTCAACAGGGTCACCAACTCCCGGGTGGAGGAGACCATCACGGCGATCTTGACCACGTCGCCTTCCAGGGCATCGAGTCTGGAGTAGAGCCGGTTCAGATCTCCGGGAAAGGAGTCGAAGGAGTGGAAAGACCGGATCAGGCGTGTCGTGGCGGGAAACGGCGGGAGTTCCTGGACGTCATGTTCGACGTCCACCCATTGGAATCCGCTCCGTGCGGCCTCCAGGAGCAGGTTCAATCGATCGGATTCCGGACCCGTGTAGCCGCCCCCTTCGCGCGGGGGGCGGCAAGTGGCGATGAATTCGGTCCCGGTGCCGGTCGGCAGGGGCGGGACCTCAGGCTGCGTGAGGCTGTCCAGGCGGCATTCGATGAGGGCCACCCGGCCCGCATATCGATGAACCTTGTCCAGCAGGCGTGCCGGTGATTCCTCGCCCAGGGCAAGACAGAGTTTGGGCATGGGGGTCCAAGTCAGCCGTTCGCGGCCGAACCGGAGTCGGCGCCGCCGTCGATTCGGCCCCAGAACCTGTGGAAGTACTCGACCATGGAAGCGCAGGCCAGAATCACCACCACCCAGAGCAGGTATTGTCCGGCGCTGGCCAGCCAGGCGGAATCCCGTTGTCCCAGGATCAGGCAGCTCACGCACAGCACCTGGGTCCACATCTTGGCCTTTCCCAATGGGGAAGCGTCGATGGTGACGCCTTGAGCCGAGGCGATGCTTCTGAGTCCGGTTACGGCAAGCTCGCGGCCGATGACCAGGATCACCATCCAGGCGGAGGCAACTCCCCACTCCACCAGCGCGACCAGGGCCGCCGATATGAGCACTTTGTCCGCCACCGGATCCAGGAGCTTGCCCAGCGTGGTCACCTGCAGCCGTTTACGCGCCAGATAGCCGTCGAAGTAGTCGGTCGCCGAGGCGGCGAGGAACACGATGAATCCCCACAATTCCCGGTCCTTGAACTTCCCCGTCAGCAGCACGACGAGAAGCAGGGGCACCAGAAAAATTCGCGAAACCGTAAGGCCGTTCGGCAGGTTCATGGGTCGCTAAAATAACACAATCTCCGAAAGAGTCACAAACGATTCCGGGGGCTCTGAAGCCGCTCGCCCGCTCTGTTCAACGATGCGCCCGCAATGCGCTTCTTGGCCTCCCTACAGGGCCGGGTTGGCCAAACTTGCGGAGAAATTGAAACTGTTGCGAGTATCCGCCGTCCAAATTGCCCTTGAAGGGATTGACAAGGAGCGCAGGAATTTCATCAAATGGGCGGCTCGGAGTTCGGAGAGAGGTTCCGGAATGAGTCGAGTCGGGAAAATTGCCCTGATTTTGTCCGCCACACTGGTGCTTGGCGCATCTGCCGGGATCAGTCTGCTGACGGATCCCGCGGCGGGGGGACTGCTGGGAATCGACCGGCGGGATCCGGCTTTCCCGGAGCGGTTCGTGGGACCGCGGGATTCCGGATATCGCGTCTTTGTCGCCACCGCCTATTGCGTCAAGGGGGTTACCCGTTCCGGCGTCCGCGTCAGACGGGGCATCGTGGCCGCCGACCCGTCCAGAATTCCGCTGGGGTCGGTCATCCAGGTGAGGGCCGGCAGCTACAGCGGGATCTACAGGGTTCTGGACACCGGTTCCGCAATCAAGGGCGAAATCATCGACATCTACGTTCCCGACTACCATGAAGCCATGCGTTTCGGCAGACAGCGGGTCCAGGTCCGTGTGCTGCGCCACGGTTGGGATCGGGAAATTCCCACGAAAACGCGGGGCTAGCGATCCTCCCGGGCGCCAGGTCCTCCCCCACCGGTTGCTATAATTCCGCTTGATGAACCAGGAGGTTCTGGAGGCCCGGCTCGGGCACCTTCCCGACAAGTGCGGCGTCTACCTGTTCCGGGATGCCGAGCAGCGCATCCTCTACATCGGCAAGGGCAAGAGCCTCAGGCACCGGGTGCGTTCCTACTTCCAATCCAGCCGCTCCTGGGACCAGAAGACGGAGGTCCTGAAGCGGCAGATCCGCGATCTCGAATTCATCGTCACCGACACCGAAGTGGAAGCTCTCATCCTGGAGAGCAACCTGGTCCGCAAACACAAGCCCAAGTTCAACGTGAACCTGAAGGATGACAAATCCTTCCTGCTGGTGAAGCTGACGGTGAACGAAGACTTTCCCCGGGTCCTGCTCACGCGGCGCAAGCTGCGGGACGGAGCCCTCTACTTCGGACCATTCCTGCCGGCCTCCCTTGCCCGCAACACAATCAAGATCATCAACCGCCACTTCCTGCTCCGAACCTGCGACATGGAGATCGACGGCCGTCTGGACCGGCCCTGTCTCGAGTACTACATCAAGCGCTGTCTGGGTCCCTGCGTGGCGGGCCTCTGCTCCCAGTCCCGGTACACCGCGGCGGTCAGGGACGTGATCCTTCTGCTGGAGGGAAAGAACGAAGAGCTGCTTCGGAACCTGACTCACCGGATGTTCGCCGCCTCCGAGAAACAGCAGTACGAGACGGCGGCCTTCTACCGCGACCGCATCCGCATGGTCCGGGAGCTCAATGAGAAGCAGAAGATGATTCTGAGCGGGCCGTCCGATGTGGACATTTTCGCCTACTACCGGGAGGGGCCCCGCTTGGCCCTCCAACTCTTCACCATGCGGAACGCCAGAATCGTCGGTAAACGGGAATTCTATTGGGAGGACCTGGACTATTTTCATCCCGCTCGTTTTCTCCGGGATGCCCTCCAGCAGTACTACCTGAACTCAGGCTTCGTTCCCGGGGAGATCTATCTTCCCGCCGAGGCGGAGGACCAGGAGCTGATCCGGACCTGGCTCGACAAGAGGCGAGCCAAGGGACAACGGCGGCAGGTGCGCATCCTGGTGCCTCGGAGGGGGCACAAGCACGATCTCCTGCTGCTGGTCGAACGCAATGCCAAGGTGGCATTCGAGCGCCGCTTCAAAGTCTTGAGGACCGCCCGGTTGAAGGTCTTGGAGGAGCTCCGGAGTCTCCTGGACCTGGAGGAGACTCCCGCCCGCATCGAGGCCTTCGACGTCTCCAACATCCAGGGAGACGAGACGGTCGCTTCCATGGTGGTCTGCCTGGACGGACGCATGGAGCGTGGAGAGTACCGGAAATACCGGATCAGGACCGTGTCCGGCCCCGACGACTATTCGGCCATGCAGGAAGCCGTCCGCCGGAGATACCGGCGTTTGCTGGACGAAAAACAGACCCTTCCCCAGTTGATCCTCATTGACGGCGGGAAGGGACAGCTGCACAGCGCATACCAGGCGCTGTCGGAGCTGGGGATCGAAGACACCCCCCTGATCAGCTTGGCGAAGCGGGAGGAGCACATTTTCGTCAAGGGGCGGGAGGAGGCCGTCATCCTGGACCGGGGCTCGCCCCTGTTGCATCTGGTTCAGGAGATCCGGGACGAAGCGCATCGTTTCGCGGTCAGCTACCATCGCAAGCGCCGCTCGATTCGGGATTTCGGTTCCGAGTTGGACCGGATCCGCGGGATCGGCGAGAAACGGAAGAAACGGCTGTTGCGCAATTTCGGCAGCGTCAACCGGATCCGGCGGGCGACCACCGAAGAGCTGGTCCCCTACCTGGGAGAAAAGCTGGCCGTCCGCGTCAAGGAGAGCCTGTCCGGATCACGCTGAGGGGAGCGGCGCCTTTCAGTCCCCGATTGGGGGGGTAGGGGGGCGGTAGCCCGCCTCTTCGCTTTCCCTCCGCTGGCCTCCTCGGAATGGAAGAGGGGGACAAGGATGTCCCCCCTCCTACCCGTACACGTGGGCGTTGTAGAAGGGGGCGAAAGCCGCGGTGAGAGCCAGGGCGTAGGATTGGTCCCGGTTCAGGAATTCCTGGCTCAGGAGCATCCAGCCTTCCTGGCCGGGTTGCAATTGCCGAGCCCGGCAAAACCGGTCGATGACGATCTCCAGCTCGATGCCTCGATCGATCACCGGGTCGGCGATTTGAGGTGGAACCGAAATCCCGTTGCCGTGGCCGAAATAGCCGTTGAGACCGTCGGAAACGTAGACCCAACTCTCCAAGACGACCTGCCGCCGTGCTCCCGAGGAAGCGATCACGTTGAATCCTTCCTCCAGTCCGACGTAGAAGTCGGCGTCGCTCCGTTCCCGCTTCAACTGCATGATGAGATGATCCACGCGGCTCAGCGCGCTCCAGGAGAGGTCTGCCGAGGTCGTGGGGATCTTCGGGGCGTCGGTGGGGACGTCGTAGCAGAGAAAGTCGACGCCATCGTCGATCCCGCGGGACAACCTGTCCTCGATCCGTTCCCAGATCTGTTTTACGGCGTTCACCTTGGCGGGCCGAGTGCTCCCAACGGCGACTCTCATCTCAATTCAGTCTAGCAGCCCATGGCGACTTTTTGCGAACCGGCCGGCCGGGCCGCCTCCGCATCTCCGGTCCACTCTTCACTCGTCCGCCCGGATCATTCGGCCCGCAGCATTTCGACCAGATCATGGTGGATCCGGCCATTGCTGGCCAGCACCGTTCTTTCCTCCAATTGGAACGGCGAACCGTCCAGATCGCTGACGGTTCCTCCGGCCTCCTCCACCACCAGCCAGCCGGCCGCCATGTCCCAGGGACTCAAACTCAACTCCCAGTAACCGTCAAAACGGCCACAGGCGACGTAGCAGAGGTCGAGCGCTGCCGACCCATCCCGGCGCACCGCCTGGACCTTGCGGGACACTCGCGTGAACAGTTCCAGATTGGTCTCCATCTCCCGGAAATCGTAGGAGAATCCGGTGGCGAGAAAGCCGTTTCGCAAATCGGCTTGTTCGGACACGCGGATGGACTTGCCGTTGAGTTGTGCGCCGCCGCCCACCGCCGCCGAAAAGAGCTCTTCCGCCACCGGATCGTAGACGATTCCCAACTGGATCCGGCCTTCGACCCGGTAGGCCACGGAAACACTGAAGAAGGGGTAGCGGTGCGAATAGTTGGTGGTGCCGTCCAACGGATCGATCACCCATTGCCGCTCGCCCGCTCCATGAACGCCTGATTCCTCCGCCAGAATGGAATCGTGGGGGAATTGGCGCCGGATGATGTCGATGATGGCCGTCTCGGCGGCGAGATCGGCTTCCGTCACCAGGTTTCTGGGACCCTTGGCGGACACCTCCACGCCGGAGTCCAGGTATTTCAGCAGGACCCGGCCACCCTCCAGTGCGGCATCCCGGGCCACCGACAGGATCGCACTCGTTCCCAGCACGCTTCCCGTTTGGATCGGACCAGCCGGACGACCGCCTGCACGGCAATCCCCCCGACC